>JAIBCN010000217.1 GCA_019694155.1 Vicinamibacteria bacterium
GCGCCGTAGACCACGAGGCCGACAAAGACCATCGAGCCCTGCATGTGCGGCCTCTCCGGGGTCACGCAGGTCCGCATGGCCTCACTGATGAAGACGAGCGGATTCAGGCAGAAGAGCCACTGCACGAGGCCCATCGAGTCCATGGCGCGCCACGGGTAGTACGCGCAGCCGAAGAGCATCATGGGGCCGAGGAGGATCGAGAAGAGGATCCCCGCGTAGCGCGGCTGCACGAGGGTTCCAAGCGTCAGTCCGAAAGCGGCGGCCAGGAAGCCGCAGACCAGGACCACGGGGACGAGAAGAAGCCAGTTCGGGGTGAGGTTCAGGCCGCGGACCTCGCTCATGAGGAAGAGCATGATGGGGAGGGCGAGGAGTCCCGTGATGCTCGACTGGATCGCGCCGGCAAGGATCCGCTCGAGCGCCACCGCGAGCGGGGCCAGGGGCGAGAGGATCCGTTCGTCGACCTCGCGGGTGCCGGAAAGGTCGGCCGCAAGAGGCATGAGCAGCCCCTGCACGCCGCTCATGAGCACGCCGATGGCCATGAGGCCCGGCACCATGACGAACGCGAAGTCCGGCGGCACGAGGCCGAGGCGGGGCATCAGGTTGCCGAAGACCAGAATGACCAGGATGGGCTGGGTGAGGCCGCCCATGAGGAGAGGAGCATTGCGAAGCGCGACATGGAGATCGCGGCGCAGCCAGGCGAGAAATGCCGTCATCGTAGGTTGGTTCCTGGGTCCCTTCGCGGGCTCATTCGCGAAGGTCCTTGCCGGTGAGATGAATGTAGACGTCCTCCAGGCTGGGCGACACGAGGCTCACGTGATGCAGGTTCGCACCCGCCCCCGTCACCTCGCGCAGTGCGTGCTCCAGCAGACCATCGCGACCGTCTATGAAGAGGCGCAGGCGCTCGGAGATGCCGGTCGCATCATCGCCGTCCTTGGGCTCGATGGTCTCCACTTTGAGGACGCCCGGCAGCGAAGAGAGCCGCTCCGCGAGACTGACATGACTCTTCAGCCACAGGTCGAGGATATGACCGGAGGGAAGGCTCTTCTTGAGCTCTTCCGGGGTGCCCATGGCCAGGATCGTCCCGTGGTCCACCACGGCCAGCCGGTCGCAGAGCTGGTCGGCCTCCTCCATGTAATGCGTGGTGAGGATGATGGTGACTCCGCTTTCGTGTAGGCGGCGCAGCGTGGCCCAGAGCTGGCGCCGGGCTTGAGGATCGAGGCCGGTCGTGGGCTCGTCGAGAAGGAGGACCTTCGGGTCGTGCATGAGGGCGCGGGCGATCATCACGCGCTGCTGCTGGCCGCCGGAGAGGGTGAGGGGCTTCGACGCGGCCTTCTCCTTCACCTGCAGTTCTTCGAGCAGCCGGTCCGCCCGCGCCTCGCGCTCGGCCGCGGGAAGGCCGAAGTAGCGGGCGTGATAGGTGAGGATCTCGCGCACCGTGAGGTCGCGATCGAGATTCCGGGTCTGGGGCACCACCGCGATGCGCCGCTTCGCGTCGGCGGGCCGCGCCACCACGTCGACGCCGTCCACCACGAGGCGCCCGCCGCTTGGCCGCACCAGAGACGTGATGCAGCCGATGGTGGTGCTCTTGCCCGCGCCATTCGGCCCCAGGAGGCCGAAGAACTCCCCCTCGCCCACTTCGAACGAGATGCCGCGCACGGCTTCGACCGGGGGCGTCTTCCCCCTCGCCAGGTAGGTCTTGCGCAGATCGGTGACGGAGACGGCGGGCATGGACGCAACGTTCAGATTACCTCCACACCCCGAATCCGCCCCTGGAGCTCGCACCCGGCCCGTCGCTTGTCGGCCGGTTTCCTTGGCGGTAGCCTCTCTCGATGATCCACTCCCTCAAGGCGTCCGCTCGCACGATGCTCGTTGTCGGCCTTACCGCGCTTGCCTCCGCATGCGCGCCACCGGCGCCCGGCGAAGTGCTTCTGCGCCAGCTCGAGGAGAAGCAGTTCCTGAAGTACGCCGGGCCCAACGCCGACAGGATGCGCGCGGAGATCAAGGACAAGGGATGGCCCGCGATCTTCGGCGACTCTGGCCGCGTCTATGGAGCGGATGGCCTCACCCTCGCCAAGGGCGGCGTCTCGAAGTTCATCGAGAAGCTGCGGCCTTTTCTCGAGGCTCAGGGCGTCAAGATCCCCGAGCTCAAGGACGACCTGAAGCAGGAGAGCTACAGCCTCATCGTGGACGGAACGCCGTTGCCCATCTGGACCAAGGACGACCTCACGCGGGAGCTGGGGGCACAGCCGGGGATCACGGGAGGGCTCGCCGCCGCAAGGTCGTTCGCGCTCGTGAACAAGCTCCTCGAAAACGCCCGGTCCCCCGAGCGCGCCTACGCCATCTACAGCGGGGCGGCCCTATCGGTGATGTTCCTGACCGACGACCTGCTCGCCGTGATGAAGGCCGATCCGGTGGCCGTGCCCAAGTTCATGCCCTATCGGCTGACCGCGGACTTCCCCTTCTTCGGCCAGCCGCAGCAGTAGAGGGGCGCGCCTAACTTCCGAGACGGATCCGCCGGGCGAGAGACTCCGCGGCAGGCGGGTCGTCATTGGCGAGAACGACGATCACCAGACGCTGAGCGGCGTTCAACTCGAAGGCGGCATTGACGCCGGGGCTCCCGCCGGCGACGCCAAGGCCGCCGCGGAGAGGGCCCGCGACGCCCACGCCTGGAGCCTTCGGGTCGGGCCGCGGGCCGCCCAGGTACCAGGCGGTGTAGGGCCGCGAAGCGAGCCGGCTCGCCATAACCGCTTCCCCGAAGCGCACCATATCGGGCGCGGTCGAGTAGCCGCCGCCCGCCGAGCTGCCGCGCGCCGGCAGGGTGTAGATGTTGGAGCGCACCTTCCCCACGTAACCGACGGCCAGGTTCGGGACGATGGCGTCGAGTTCGAAGGCATCGGTATCCGTCATGCCGGCGGGTTTGAAGATGTGATCCCTGACGTAGTCGTAATAGCTCTGCCCGCTCGCTTTCTCGATGATGAGGCCGAGGGTCACGTAACCGCCGTTTGAGTACGCCTCCCCCTTCCCCGGCTCGAAGGCGAGAGGCTTGCTCGCGAAGAACGGAAGATAGTCCGCGAGCTTCCGGATCCGGTCCTTGGGGGTCGCGTCGAATTCCCGGCCGAAGAAGTCGCCGATCCCCGACCGCATCTCGACGAGATGCGCCACCGTGACCTTGGAAGCGGCGTCCACGTTTGGAAAGTCGGGCAGGTACTTCCCGAGAGTGTCGTCGAGAGAGACCTTTCCCGCCTCGAGCAATTGGGCGATCGCGAGCTTCGTGAAGGTCTTGTTGATGGAGCCGAGATTGAACTTCGTGTCGATGCGGTTCTTCACCTCCAGGCTCCGGTTGGCGAAGCCGGCCGCGCGCTCGAGGACGGGCTTGCCGTCCTGCGCGATCAGGACCACTCCGGAAAACCCGTCGGCGACGGCCTTGTCCACGATGGCCGCGGCGCCCGCGATGATGTCGGCCGCGGGCCTGGGCGCCTCGTCGCCCCTCTCCGCCCCCCCGCGCGGCCCACCCGGGCCGGGGCCTCCCAGTGGCCGCACACCCACGTCGGAGACGGCATGCGGGGGGGTGGGCTCCACGGCGAAGTGTAGGAGCACCGCGCGTCCGGTCTTGCGGGTGACCGCCTCCACGTCGATCTCGAAGTCCGCGGCCTTCGCCACCCTCCGAAGGTCGAGGCCGCCCGACTGCTGCGCGAAGCCGAAGTCCTGCTGAGCCATGTCCGCCTCGCCACCCCGGTCCTTGTGAAACTTTTCCATTTCGGCGAGAGAGCCGGAATTGAGGGCCTTCACGAACAGGGCGAGCGCCCGGCCCACCGGCGTTTCGGGAAGGACCGGCGGCGTCGAGCTTCCCTGCGCAAATGCACCAGCGGGAATAGTCAAAATGAACCACAGCAGGAAAAGTCGCGTTCTGGTCATACTGCATTTGACGCCAGAACCTCTCCGCGGCCATGTGCCTGGCCGCGGTTTTACATTCTCTGAACAAAACCGATCGTCGGCGGCCCCGATCTCCGGGAACACATGTTCCTGTCCCTCGCCATCGCCGTTGCCTTTGCCTTCTTCGCCCTCCTGCGAAGCGGCGTTCTCGCGGCGCGAGTACGCGAGCTTCAGACCGAGCGGGATGAGCTTCTCGCAACGGTGGCCGCGCAGCGACAGAAACTCGCGGGCCGAAGCGCGCCGGCCGAAGCACTCGGTCCGCGCCTGACAGAGGCCACCCCCGCCGAGTCCAGCGCAGGGGCAATCCCCGTGCCTGATGCGTCGGAGCCGAGCGGCACTGACGATCCGTCTCCGCGCCCCTTGTCGGCCACGGAAGCGAGGCCGGAGCCGTCAGGCACTGATTGGGAGGGCTATCTAGGAATCGAGGGCGCGTCATGGGTCGGCGGAACCGCCTTCCTGCTGTCCGCGGTGTTCTTCGTCCGCTGGGCCGTCGACCAGGGCCTGATCGGCGCGGGCGCCGGCTTCACGGCGATGCTCTTGGCCGGTGCTGCGGCGCTTGGGGCCGCGGAACTTGCGAAACGTCGAAAAGTCGCAAGGGCGGCAAGCCCGTTCGCGGCCGCGGGCGTCGCACTCGTCGGTATCGCGCTCTTCGCGGCTCACTCCCGCTACGCCCTCATCCCCATGGCCGCGGCCTTTCTCGGCCTCGCGGCGGTCGCGGCAGGGGGCGGCCTGCTGGCCCTTCGCTATCGGGCTCTGGCCCCCGCGATCCTGAGCCTCGCGGGCGGCTTCGGCGCCGCCCTCGCCCTTTCGAACGACGGCGACCGCCCCGCAAGCCTCGTCGGCTATGTCCTGCTGTTGAACGCCTTTCTCCTCGCGGTGGCGACAAAGGGCCGCTGGCCCGCGCTGCTGTGGCCCGGGCTTTCGGTGGCTCTGCTGATCGCGGCCCGATGGTTCTGGCTGTTCATGTCGCCCGAGAACATGGCGACGGGGGTCGGGGTGGCTCTGGTGTTGGGGCTCTTCTACCTCGCCCTGCCCATGGCCGCCGGAGAGACGGAACACCGGACGATCCGCCGGATAAGTGCGGTCGGAGGGGTCGCCCCCTTCCTCTTCGCATTCGGGCTTGCCACTTCGTCTTTGTATGTCGGCGAATGGCGACTGCTCTTCGCGATGATCGCCGCACTCGACGCCGCCATCATGGCCGTCGCCGTGCTGTTCGGCCGAGGGGCGTTGCTTCGCGGCGCCGCCGTCCTCACTTCGCTGACGCTTCCCTGGTGGGCGTTGCAGGGGCTGAAGGCGGAACACGGCGTGCCGCTTCTCGAAGCGACGCTTGGCGCGATCGGGATCGTGGCGATCTTCGGCGTGGCGCGCCGCGCCGCCGCGCGGTTCGGGCGGGCGGAGGAGGCGGCGTTTCAGATGTTCGAAGGCGCTGCACTCGTGGCGGGTGGCGGCCTGTTCATCTTCGGTCTGGTCATGGTCGGCTACGACCGCGGATCACCCGCGGGCGCATTTCTGACGCTGGCCACGGCGCTCGGCGTTCTCCTGATCGAGATTTCGGGGCGCAAAGGCCGGCTCATGGGAGCGGTGGCGCTTTGTGCCGCCGGGCTCGTGGTCCTGACCCAGGTCTGGTTCTTCAGCGCCGTGAGCGCCCCCACTCTCGTCTTCTATCTGGCCGGGCCGATCCTGGTGTCGTTGCTCCTCGTCCTTCTCGCCTGGAGGAAGGCGAGGACGGCCGTCGACATCGAGGCTGAGGTCGCCGTCCAGATCTCGGGCTGGGTCAGCATCCTGGGCCTGTTCGCGGCTCTCGTGCCGTCCGATCGCACGTCGTCGGGCTGGCCGCTGTTCCTGGCCCTCGCCTCCACCGGCTGGCCCCTTTTGCTGGCCCTGGCCATCCAGGTGTTCGTCTTGATCGGGTCGGTGATGAGATCCGAGTGGACGGCCGCGCTCCCGCTGCTGCTTGGGGCCAGCGCCCTGCACATCCACCTGTGGCAGCGTGCGTACCTGACTCCCGACCAGCGGGGCGCTACTCTGCTGATCACACTCCTCCTCTACCTGACCTTCGTCCTCCTGCCCCTGAAGGTTCCGTTCGGGAGATGGAAGGACGCGCTGCCCCCCTGGTTGACGTCGGCGATGGCGGGCCCCTTGTTCTTCTTCCCCTTCCGAACCCTCTACGAGTCGGCGTTCGGCGCCGCGTCCATCGGTGTTCTTCCTCTGATTCTCGCGGGGGTCGTCGCGCTGACGCTGCGCGCCGTCTGGCTCCGCTTCCCCGACGGCGCAAACGACGAAGCGCGGCTCGTGCGCACACGCCACCTCACTCTTTTTGCGTCCGTCACCTGCGGCCTCGTCGCCATGTCGGTGACCTTCCAGTTCGAACGGCAGTGGATGACGCTCGGATGGGCTCTCGAAGCGCTGGCGTTCTCCTTCCTGTTCGGCCGGCTGAAGCACCCGGCACTCGCCGTGTTCGCGGGGATGTTCTACGCGCTCGTGGCCGCCCGACTCCTGCTGAACCCCGCGGTCCTCGCGTATGCGGAGCATGGCTGGCCGATCGTCAACTGGATCCTCTACACCTACGGCGCCGCCATCGCCTGCTGCTGGGCCGGTCAGGCGATACTCCGGCGGGCGTCCACCAACCGCTGGATTTCCTTCCTGGCGCGGGGTATCTCGCTCCTCGGCCTGCTGCTGGTCTTCTGGTTGGTCAACCTGGAGATTCTGGACTTCTTCTCGGCCGGGGCGACGGCCTCGCCGGACGAGTCGCGGGGCTACGCAGCGAGGCTCGCTTTCTCCGCGGGCTGGGGCCTTTATGCCGTGGGCCTCCTGGCCGCGGGCGTCCTGCTGCAACGAAGACCGCTGCGATATCTCTCCCTCGGCTTTCTGGTTCTGACGATCCTGAAAGTGTTCCTCTACGACCTGGCCGCGCTCGGCGGGGTCTTCAAAGCTCTCTCCCTGCTCGGCCTTGCGGCGGGGCTCCTTCTGGTGTCCTTCTTCTACCAGCGCTTCGTCTTCAGGAAGGCCTCTTAGACCGCCTCCCGGGCGAGCCAAAGAGGGAACGTGTAGGCTCCCGGCCGGATATGTTCCTCGCCTTTATTGCATTCGTGGTGGCGCTATTCGCGCTGTTGCGGAGTAACGATCTTGCGGATCGCCTCCGGCGGCTCGAAAGCGATCGCGACGACCTGATGAGCCGTCTCTCCGCGTTGCAGAAGCTGGTGGAGAGGCTGCGGCCCCCCACCGTCGCCTCGCCCCGTGAGGCGGAAAAGGGAGAAGCGGCCGTCGCTCCGGCGGTGAATGCCGCACCGGTGGCCAGGCCATCCGAACTCACACCAGCGGCTCCCCACGCCGCGCCCGCCACTCCCGCGACAAAGGCCCCGATGCCTCCCTCTCCCGCCCCGGCTCCCGCCGCAACGCCCGCGAGTCCCCCTCCCGCGCGTCCCTCACCCGCGCCCACGCCGGCCGTGGTCGAACCCGCAAGCCCGCCGATCGACTGGGAGAGCCTCCTCGGGGTCAAGGGCGCGGCCTGGGTCGGCGGCATCGCGCTCATCGCTTCGGCGATCTTCTTCGCGCGCTGGACCATCGAACAGGGCCTCGTCACGCCGGAGCTGCGCTTCATCCTCATGTTGATGGCCGGCACCGGCGCGCTCGTTGCGGCCGAGCTCGGCTTGCGCAAGGGCTACGAGCGCACCGCGAATCCGCTTTCCGGCGCGGGCATCGCCATCCTCTACATCGCCTTCTTCGCGGGGCATTCGCGTTACGATCTCATCTCCATGCCCACGGCGTTTGCGGGGATGGTTTTCGTCACCATCACCGCCTGCGTGCTCGCGGTTCGTTACGACGCGTTTCCCACCGCGGTGCTCGGCCTGCTGGGCGGGTTCGCGACACCGGTGGCTCTCTCCACGGGCCAGGATCGTCCCGTCGGGCTCTTCACTTACATCCTGCTCCTCAACCTGGGCCTCTTCGCTGTGGGGGCGAAGCGCCGGTGGCACGCCCTGTTCGAACTCGGGCTGGTCGGCACGCTCCTCATCCAGATCGGCTGGTTCTCGAAGTTCATGTCGCCGTCGAACATGCTGATCGGCGTGGTGGTCTTCGCGGTGTTCGGGGTCTTGTACCTCGTGCTTCCCGTCGCTTCGAAGGAAGAGGATTCGAACCGCGTCCTCCTCACGGGCGCGATAGGCGGCATCGCGCCCTTCCTTTTCGGCGTCTACCTCGCGAGTTCTCCGGAGTACGTCGAGCAGTGGCCGCTGCTCTTCGGGATGGTGGCGCTCATCGACCTCGCCATCCTGGCCATGGCGGTGCTGCGGGGCCGCGTCGGCCTTCTGATCAGCGCGTCGGTCGCGACCTCGCTGACCCTTACCTTGTGGGCGGGGCAGGGGCTGAAGCCCTCGAGCGGCGCTTCCCTGTGGGGTTCGACTCTGTTCGCGATCTTCATCGTCGCGATCTTCGGCGTGTCACGCCGGGTGGCCGATCGGTTCGGGACCCTCGAGACGAGCCTGTTCCGCGCCCTCGAGATGGCGGCGCATACCGCCTGGGCGGGTCTGGGGCTGTTCGCCCTGATCATGATCGGTCACGACCGCGGCGCGCCCGCCGGACCGTTCCTTGCTGTGGCCGCGGCCATGGCTCTGCTCCTCATCGAACGCGCGGGCCACGACGAAAGGCTGAAGGGCGCGCTCTCGCTCGGAACCACCGGCCTCGCCATGCTCATCCAGATCTGGTTCCTGAGTTCGGCGAAACCCTCGACCGTCCTCGGGTACCTCGCGGTCCCCGTTCTGCTATCGCTCCTCCTCTCCTTTTTCGCGGGCCGGACGATGAGCGCGGACAAGGATGTCGAAGGAGAGATCGCGGTGCGCGTCTCCAGCTGGATCGCCATCTTCGGCCTCTTCCTCACCCTCGCGGAGTCCCGCCTGGCCACGGATGGCTGGCCCTTGTTCCTCGCCATGGCCGCCCAGATCATCGTGATCACGGGTTCGGTCCTGCGCTCCGACTGGACCATCGGCCTGCCCGCGCTGCTCGGCGCTTCCGCGCTGCACATGATGATCTGGCAGCTCGCGTACCTGAAGCCGGAGAAATACACCACCGCCTTCGGCTTCACCACCCTCTTCTACTTCTTGTTCCTGCTGCTGCCGATGGTCGTGCCCTTCGCGCGATGGCGGGAGGCGCTGCTGCCGTGGGCGACGTCCGCGCTCGCCGGGCCGGCTTTCTTCCTGCCTTTCTACTACCTTTACAAGGAGGCGTTCGGCGAGTCCGCCATCGGCCTCTTGCCCGTCGCCATGGCCGGGGTGTCCGTGTTCGCGCTGCGCCTCGTCTCCAGTCGCTTCGTGGCGAACCCGGGCGACGAACTCGCGGCGCGGCTGAGGCTGCGCTACCTCGCCCTCTTCACCGCAGTAGCGTTGTGGTTCATCGCCGTCGCAATTCCCCTGCAGCTCGACAGGCAGTGGATCACTCTCGGCTGGGCGCTCGAGGCGATGGCGCTGTGCTGGTTGTTCGGAAGACTGCCCCACCGCGGTTTGCCGGTGTTTGCGGGAATCCTCTACGCCCTCGTGGGCGTACGGCTGCTCTTCAATCCCGAGATTCTCGAGTATCAGGAGCGAGGCGCGCCGTTCTTCAACTGGATTCTCTACACCTACGGCATCGCGACGTTGTGCTGCCTCGTCGGCCAGTCGCTGCTGCGGCGCGCGTCGGACAACGGCTTCATCCAGCAGCTCGCGAACGCGATCGCGCTCGACGGGCTCTTGCTCGGCTTCTGGCTCGTGAACCTCGAGATCCTCGACTACTTCTCTACCGGTCCGTACATCGCGATCTCCGACGGGACGGGCTACTCGGTCAAGCTCGCCCTTTCCGCCGGCTGGGGCCTCTACGCCATCGTGCTGCTGGTGACGGGCGTGGCGAAGGATCTGAAGCCCCTGCGCTATCTGTCGCTCGGCTTCCTGCTCCTGACCGTGGCCAAGGTGTTCCTGTACGACCTGTCGGAACTGGGCGGCATCTTCCGCGTCTTCTCGTTCCTCGGCCTCGCGGTGGGACTGATCCTCGTCTCCCTCTTCTACCAGCGTTTCGTCTTCAAGAAGAACCAGTAACCGGAGCGCCCCGCTTGATCCTCGTTCTCGCCGCGCTTCTGCTCGCCGCCGACACCCCGGTCGATGCCGAGCGCGCGGCCTGGCCGTACCGGCGCGCGGTAACCATCACCGGCAGAGAGTCGCTCGCCTCCGTGGTCCTGCCCCCCGAGCTGTCCGCGAAGGCCGCGCCCTTCGGTCGCGACCTGCGGCTCGTGGACGAGACCGGCCGCGAGGTTCCCTACATCCTCGACTGGACGAGCGAACGCGAGGGCCTCGCCACCTGGCGTGTGGACGTGAAGGATGTGCGGAGAGAGAAGGAGGAGGTGCTGGAGGCATCGGCCATCCGCAGTCAGTGGACCCTGGATCTCGGCGAACCGCGCACGTTCACCGAACTCGCCCTTCGCGTGCCCGACGCCGCCTTTGCCTGGCATGTGCGCGTCGAGGCGTCCGGTGACGGCCGGGGGTTCGAAGTCATCCATCCGGACGCCGCCCTCTTCGACCAGACCTGGAACAACGAGCGCGTCCGCCGGACCGAGGTCCCGTTCGAGGCGCCCGTGACCGCCCGGTATCTGCGGATCACCGCGCGCAGCGCCTCCGACTCGCGCGCGCTGGAGATCGAGGGCGCGTCGGTCACGCTGCGACGGCGGCTGAAGGGCGATGCGTGGTCGCTGAATGTCACGGCCGACAAGGTCGCCGCTGCGGGTGGATCCGGTACGGGGGCCACGCGATACCGCCTGGACGCATCCTCTCTCCTCCCCTTCGACGAGGTGGAGATCGTCTGCGACGACCCGGCGTTCTCGAGGCGCGCACGCCTCATCGAAGAGTCGGGCGCCGCTGGAAAGAAGACGGAGACCCGGCTCGGCGAGGGCTCGATCTTCCGCCTCCGCGCGAGTGACGCGCTCATCGCGGGCGAGTCGGTTCGCGTCCCCGCGCGCAGCGGCGAGGGCGGCGGACTCTTCCTGGAGATCGACGACGCGGGCAGCCCGCCCCTGAGGGGCTTGCGTGTGCGACTGCACGGCTCGAGGGTCCGCCTGGTCTTCCCGGTCTCCAGCCGGTCGCTCACGTTGTACTACGGCAACGAGGGCACGCGCGCGCCCTCGTATGACCTCGAGGGTCTCCGACCCCGGCTGGCCCAGGCCATGGGGCAGAGCGCGGCCGAGATCGGACCCGAAGAGGCGAACCCGCTCTTCAGGCGCGATCCCCCGCTCCGGTTCGCGGCCACGCTGGGCGCGTCGCTGGATTCGTCGAAGTGGAGACGCGAGCGAGCCATCAGCCGAATCGCCGAAGAGGATGTCTACACGATCACGCTCCACGCCGCCGACCTCGCGTCCCTCCGCCCTGATCTCGCCGACCTGCGCGTGGTCAACGACGAGAACAGGCAGGTGCCGTTCCTGATCGATCCGGATTTCGCCGACGAACGCATTCCCCTCAGGGTGCAGAGGCAGGCGACCGCCCCGCCCCATCGCAGCCTCTACAGCCTCGGCCCCGCGGACGCTCTGCGCGGAGAGCCCCCGCGCGTGTCACGGCTCGAGATCGAGGTCTCGGACGCCTTCTTCGAGCGTTCCGCCCGGATCCTGCTCGCTACGAATCAGACGCAACGGGAGGTCCCCTTCTCGGTCACCTTGTCTCGGAAGCCGCCGTCCTCGGCCCCATTGGTGCTGGGCACATCGGCGCCCCTCGACGTCATGACCCTCGAGGTCGATGATGGCGACAACGCGCCCCTCGACATCCGATCCGCGACGGCCATCGTGCGCGTACCGCGGATCGTCTTCAAGGCGGCGCCGGGAAACCTGAGGCTGCTCCTCGGCAACCGGGGCGCCGAGGCGCCGCGGTACGACATCGGGGGCCTGCGCGGCGAGCTTCTCGCCTACTCCGCGATCGCCGCCCATGCAGGTGTCCTGTCCGAGAACCAGGGCTCGAGACCCGGCCTCCTCTCGGGCTTCGAGGGAGCACCCCGCGGCGCGCTCGTCTGGGCCGCGATCATCCTGGCCATCGTCGCTCTGGTCTTGCTGACCCTGAAGACGCTCAAGGGAGCATGAACCCGTTCGCGGCCGCCCTGATCATGCTGGCGATCGTCCAGCCGGGCGAGAGCCGGCTCAAGGAGGATGAGCGCGTCCGGCGAGGCGAACTCGCGCGCGTTCGCAAGGCCCGTGGGGAGGGCGACGCCGCGGTCGCCGACGCGGTGATCGGCCTTGCTTGGAACCTCGAGGCGCAGGGCCGGACCCGGGCCGTCGAAGACCTCTACCGGCTCGAGATCGACGTCTCGAGAAAGGGCGCGGACAAGAGCAACACTCGCGTTCTTTCCCTTGCCTTCGCCGAATGGCTGCTTCGCATGCGCCGGCCCGCGGCCGCCGAACTGATCGCGCGGGGAGCGCTCGATCTTGGGCGTCAGAGCCTCGGGGCGGAAGACTGGCGGCTCAGCGACAACAGGTCCTTGATCGGCGAGACCCTTCGGGCTCAGAAGAAGTTCTCTTCGGCCGAATCACTTCTGATCGAGGCGCACAAGGAACTGTCTGCGGCCGTGGCCGCGCCCCCGGAGGCCCGCAAGAAGACGATCCGCAGACTCGTCGATCTGTATGAGGCGTGGGAGCGCGTCTCGCCGGGAAAAGGCAAAATGGCCGAGGCCGCACGCTGGAAGGCGCTCCTGTGATCTCCACAGCTCGAAGAAGGAAGGAAGCAAGATGTCCAAGCGCATGAAGAGTCTCCTCGCCCTCACGCTCGTGATCGGCATGGCCGCTCCGCCCCGGGCCTCGGCCTGGGGAGAGAGAGGGCACGACATCGTCACGCGGGTGGCGGTCAGGCTCCTCGCCGCGAGGATCGCGAAGGGCACGCCGCTCGCCACTCAGTTCGGCCGCAAGGAGTTCATGCTCGGCCACCTGTCGAACGTGCCCGACATCGTCTGGCGCAACCAGGGCGAGGCCATCGAGAACGCCAATGCGCCCACGCATTTTCTGGACATGGAGTATGTGTCCCCGGAGCTGACCTTCTCCACGATTCCGAAGACGCCGGCCGCTGCCCTCGCGCGCATGAAGGAACTCTGCGCGAATCCGCCCAAAGGGTACACCTGCGCGGCCAAGGAAGGCTCAAGTCCGAACGAGAGCAGCGCGGGCACCGCGCCCTGGCGTACCGGACAGATGTACCGCATGACCGTCGAGAGCCTGAGAGCCGCGAGCGTGGACGGCAAGTCGAACGACGCGGCCATCGATCGCGCCTTCCTGACCGCGGGCCTCATGAGCCATTTCGTGGGCGACCTGGGGAATCCCTATCACGCGACCGTGGCCTACGACGGATGGGAATCCGGGCAGGGAGGGATCCACGGCTACTTCGAAAGCGCGGTGGTGTCGAGCTACCGGCTGGCCCTCGACCAGGAGGTGTTCGACGCCGCCCTCACCGGCCGCGGCATCGAGCGCACCCTGAAGCAGCTTCCCGCCGCCGACCGCGCGGCCCTGTCCCGCGATCCGGTGGCTCTCGCCATGGCGCTCGCCCTCGACTCGCGCTCGCGGCTCGACGCGGCGAACGCCATCGACCTCCGCTTCGCCATCCTGAAGAAGAGCGGAACCGGACCCGACGGCAAGCGCGTAGGCGCCGAACGCCGGGATGCCTCCGAACTGCGGTTCAAGTATCACGACCTCACGGTCGAACGCCTGGCCACCGCGGCCGAGATCCTGGCCAACCTGTGGCTCATGGCGTGGGAAGACGCGGGCAAGCCGGACTTCAAGGGGTACCGGAGCTTCGCCTACCCCGTGGCGCCCGACTTCATTCAACCGGACTATCTCTCCTCCGGGAAGTAGGAATCGAAGCGGCGGTGGACGCGGTCAGCCAGGCGAGATAGGGCTCGTGGCCGGCCACCACCGGCAGGGCGATGATCTCGGGCACCTCGTAGGGATGTTCCGCCATGATGGCGGCCTCGAGGTCCCGGAAGACCTCTGATCGGGACTTGATGACCAGGAGCTTCTCGTCGCCCTTCTCCACGGCGCCCTGCCATCTATAGACGGAAGTCACTCCGGGACCGATCTGCACGCAGGCTGCGAGCGAGCGCTCCACCAGGTCGCGGGCCATCCGTTCGGAGTCGAAATCGCCGGGGACTGCGCACAGGACGACGATCGCTCCCGACGTCACCTGCCTTCACCGAGCTTCTCGATCCGCGCGGCCTGCCGGGCGGAGAGAGGCACGACGGAAAGGCGTCCCTGACGCACCAGCGGCGACTCCGCAAACTCCGGGTCCGCCTTCAGCGTGGCGAGGGGAACCGCAGTCTTCAGGAGCGACACCGGGACCAGGTCGATCACGACGAGGGTCGAGCCCGAGGGCGCCTTCGGATCCGGATACGCGGCGGAAGCGGCGCGGGCGAGTCCCACCACGGCTTTCTCGGAGCCCGTGTGGTACACGAAAACACGATCGCCCTTGGCCATCGCACGCATGTTCCGGAGCGCGACCGGATTGCGAACCCCATCCCACACCCCGCCGCCTTTTGCCTGCAGGTGGGCGAACGAGTACTCGGACGGCTCGGTCTTGAAAACGTAATCGGCCATGTCGTCTCCTTTGATCCGGAAGTGTAGCCAAACCGGCGGCTTGACTTTCTTACAGTGCCTATTCCATAGTTTGCTGCAAGACATGGCCGACTTGGTTCGACTGGAACGGGGCATCCGCGTTTCGCTGACCGAGCACGAATCGCTCGTCGACGCCCTCCTGCAGGAGCGCGAGCAGATCCGTGGCTCGCTGTTCTCGCGCTTCGCGGTGTGCGGGAAGGCGAACTGCGCCTGCGCCCAGGGCGAGAAGCACGGCCCCTACTACGTCCTGTCGAATCGCAGCCGGGGCGAGGGCGCTTTCATCTACCTGAAGGAAGAGCAGGTAAGCCGTGTCCGCGAACTCGTCAATCGGCATCGGCGGTTCAAGAAGGGTTTGAAGCGCCTCAAAGGCCTGTCCTCGAAACTCCACGCTCTCTTCGAGCAGTACGAAACCTCGGCGGCGCTCGCGGGCTCGCGAGAAGCGGATTTGTAATGGATCAAATATCCATGTCTAATGATATTTTAGACACAGATAAAGAGAAGTTACTTGAGATGCCGTCGCCCGTGAACTCTCCGTCCCATACTCCTCGACTGAAGGCTCTGGCCGTGGCCGTCTTCGTGGTGTCCTGCATCGTCTACGGGGTTCTGCGCGACGACGAGGGCGTAATGCATGTCTTCCGCGAGAGATCGAGACTGCAGGAGTTGAGTCACTCGGTGAACTCGCTGCGGGAGCAGAACAATCAGCTTCGCGCCGAAATCAAGGCGCTTCGCGAGAATCCGCGCGCGATCGAGAAGCTCGCCCGCGAAGATCTCGGCCTCTCCGGCGAAGGCGAGATCGTATTCATTCTCGAGAGCGAGCCCCCAGACCCCGGCCGCTTCTGACCGCGTCGCGGTTTTGAGGGCCGACGCGCTCAATTTGACAGAAACCCCGCCAAAACACGTACAATCGACGCGTCGGGCGGATTTCGCGTCACTAGAGCGTCACGCGATTCGGCGATTCATGACGATTCCGTTCTCAACAAAACAACCCTTTCTAGGAGGAAAGAAAACAAATGGCAAAGCCGATGACTAAGGCAAAGCTCGTGACCGCACTCGCAGAAGCGACGTCGATTCCCAAGAAGACCTCGGCGGCGTACCTCGAGGAGCTCGCTCGTCTGGCTCACAAGGAAGCGAAGAACGGCTTCGTGATTCCGGGCATTGGCAAGCTGGTCGTCCGCGCCTACAAGGCTCGCAAGGGTCGCAACCCCCAGACCGGCGCGGAGATCCGCATCCCGGCCCGGAAGCGCCTGAAGTTCGTGATTGCGAAGGCTGCCAAGGACGCGGTGTTCGGCGCGTAGTTTGCCCTTCTGAGGGTGTTCGCCTTCCCAAAAGCCGCACGCATCGCGCGCTCATGGGAAAGCCGGACAGCCTCGAACGCAAGCGTTTGAGAAGCGGCGCTCTTGGCGCCGCTTTTCTTTTTCCCCTACGCCCCGGCGGCGCGCAGCGCTTCGGCGAGGCCCCCGAGCCAGGTATCGAAGTCCATGGAAGCATCCACCACGATCTCGAACTTTCCGTTCGGCTTCCGTTTCACCGAGCCGGGGTTCCTGGGGCCCAGGGGAATCACGAGGCTCTCCCGGTGAATCCCCATGGGGTCCGTGATCTCGAAGATCCTCTGGATTTCGGCCATTCCTACCTGCTGCATGCGCTCTCCATGACAGGGCGCTTCGCAAGAGGAGCGCCGCTCCATCATTGTAGCGACGCCGCGCGTGCGGGCCGGTCGTCGTCGCCTTCGAGAGCGGCATGACAACCGGCTCCGCGCGACCGCCTCTGGAACTGGTGCTCGATGAGGCCCGCGCCCTCGCGCTCGAAGCCGGAGGCGAGCGGGCGGGACGATCGGTCACGGAGACTTCTTCGCTCGAGCGGGATGTCGGCCTTGGCAGCCTCGAGAAGGTGGAACTGATCACCCGCATCGAGCGGCGGTCCGGCCGTCTCCTTCCAGACCATGTCCTCCAGGCGGAGACGTGCGCCGAGATCGCGGCTGCCCTCGAAGGAGCTTCGGCGGCGGCCGCTCCCGCGCTCGCGCCCAGGCCCGATCGCCCGGGCGACGTCGATGCACTGATCTCGACCGGGCCCCGTGCGCTCGCGCCCACCGTGGACCGGGCTCTCGCCGCGCGGGCCGAGGAAGCCCCGGCGCGAGTCACCATCTTCCTCGCGGAGGACGACGGATCCGACCGGGAGATCACCTACGGCGATCTTTTCGGCGGCGCCTCCAGCGTCGCGGCCGGGCTCGCGAGCCGGGGAATCTCGCGTGGCGACACCGTCGCGCTGATGCTGCCCACCGGATTCGACTTTCTGCGCGCCTTCCAGGGAGCGCTGCTCCTGGGAGCGGTCGCGGTGCCCATCTATCCGCCGGTCCGGCTCGATCGGCTGGCCGAGTATGCAGAACGGCAGGGCGCCATACTGCGCTCAGCCGGAGTGCGCATCATGATCACCGTATCGAGGGCGAAAGCGGTGGCCGAGGTGCTGAAGTCGATCGTGCCGACGCTCGAGGACGTGGTCACCGCGGATGAACTCGCGGACGATCCCCGCGCGAAGCTGCGCATGTCTCCCCAGTCGCGGCCCGAAGACCCCGCGTTCATCCAATACACCTCGGGCAGCACCGGTTCCCCCAAAGGGGTGCTCCTCACCCACGCGAACCTCATGGCGAACGTGCGCGCCATCGGCCTGGGCCTCGACGCACGCCCGATGGAGATGGGCGTGAGCTGGCTTCCCCTGTACCACGACATGGGGTTGATCGGCGCGTGGCTCTTCACCATGGCCTCCGCCTACCCTCTCGCCCTGCGATCCCCTCTTTCATTCCTCGCTCGACCGGAACGCTGGCTGCAGGACATTCACCGGCGCCGAGGCACCATCTCCGCGGCGCCCAACTTCGCGTACGAGCTCTGCGTGCGCCGGATCCGCGACGAAGACATCGAAGGCATCGACCTCTCCTCCTGGCGATGCGCCTTGAACGGCGCGGAGCCCGTGCGCCCCGAGACCATGGACCGCTTCGTCCGCCGATTTTCGAAGTACGGGTTCCGGCGGGAGACCATGATGCCGGTCTTCGGCCTCGCGGAGTGCTCCGTGGGCCTGTGCATGCCGCCCGTGCAGCGCGGGCCGAAGCTCGACCGTGTGGATCGAGCCGCCTTCGAGAAGGGCCACGCGACGCCCGCGGCCGATGGAGACGAGCACGCGAACGTCTTCGTGTGCGTCGGTTCGGCGCTTCCCGAGCACGAGATCCGCGTCGTGGACGAGGCGGGCGCGCCGGTTCCGGAACGCGAGGTGGGGCGGCTGCTCTTCCGCGGACCCTCCATGACCTCCGGCTACTTTCGGAACGAGGAGGCGACCCTGGCCATGCGCCGGCCGGACGGCTTCCTCGACACCGGTGACCAGGCCTACATCGCCTCCGGTGAGCTCTACATAGCGGGCCGGCTGAAGGACCTGATCATTCGCGGGGGACGCAACCTGGTGGCCGCGGAGATCGAGGAGGCCGCTTCGGAGGCGCCAGGCGTGCGGAAGGGGTGCGTCGCCGCCTTCGGCGTCACGGAAGAGCGAAGCGGCACGGAACAGGTGGTCATCGTCGCGGAGACGAAGGCCACGGCCGCGGCCGAGCGCGATGAGATCGAGCGCCAGATCGTGGATCGCGTGACCACCGCCATCGGAGCGCCTCCCGATGTGGTGAGGCTGGTGAAGCCCGGCTCTGTGCCCAAGACCTCGTCGGGGAAGATCCGGCGCAACGATACGAGGACGTTGTTTCTGTCGGGCGCCCTCGGTCGAGACCGGAGCGATTCGCTGACGGCACGCCTGAAGCTCGGGGCCCTTCTGGTGAAAGGCACGGCGGAGAGCGCCCTTGCTCGGATCGCCCTGGGCGCGCGAGGTCTGAGGCTTTACGGGATCCTGGCCGTCTACGCGCCCCTGTCCTGGCTGGCGCTGCTGTTCATGGGTCGTGCATCGGCCCGGAGATTCGAGCATCTCTCGGCGCGGATCGCCCTGCGCCTGCTGACGCCTCACGCCACGGTCACGCCTTCGAGTCCGCGCTTCGAACCGGGCAAGTCGGCGCTCCTCGTGTGCAACCACGCGTCCTACCTCGACGTGATCGCCCTGCGGGCGCTCCTCGCCGAAGACTTCATCTTCGTCGCGAAGCGCGAAGTGCGCCACTATCCCTTCGTGGGGCGCTTCGTCGAACGCTGCGGCCACATCAGCGTCGAGCGGAAGGACGCGCGGCAGAGCGCGACCGACGCTTCCCAGCTGACGAAAGCCCTGAATCGCGGAGAGCGGGTGCTCGTCTTCCCCGAGGGGACATTCACCCATGCGGACGGCGTCCGCCCCTTCCGGCTGGGGGCGTTCCGCGCGGCGGCAGACGCGGGATGCCCGGTCATTCCCGTGGCCCTCAAAGGCACGCGGCGGATGCTTCGCGACGGTCAGCTCATTCCGCGTCGCGGCAGCGTCTCACTCTGGGTCGGGGACCCGCTCAACCCCGCGGGCGCGTCCTTTCGCGATCTCGTGGCCCTCCGCGACCGGGCGAGAGAGATCATCGGAGCCCGGTCCGGCGAGGTCACTCTCGAACTCGCGTCCGCGGGGGTGGACCAGACATGGTGAATCACGGTCTCCGGCTGAATGCCGCTCTGGTCGATGAGGCGCACGGCGCCATCCGTCCCTTTCTGCCTCCGACCCGGCTCGTTTCCTGGAATCGCGCAGGGGGCGCGAAGGTCTTCCTGAAGCTCGACACTGAACAGCCCACGGGCTCCTTCAAGGTGCGGGGCGCGCTCTTCAATCTCCTTCGACAGCCCGGAACGCGGGCGGGTTTCGTGGCGGCATCCGCCGGCAATCACGGGCTGGGCGTCGCCTGGGCGGCGAAGAAGAGCGGGCGAAGCGAGCCCGTCACCATCTTCATTCCGGGCAGCGCGCCGCAGGCGAAAGTCCGCAAGCTCCGCGAGTACGCGATCGACCTGCGCATCGTGGGCGAGACGTTCGACGATGCGGAGCGCCATGCCCGCTCCTTCGAGAGGGAGACAGGGGCGTGTTTCATCCACGCCTACGATGATCCGCTCACCGCCGCCGGCCAGGGCACCATGGCCATCGAAATCGCCGAGGCGATGCGCGAGGCGGGCTCCCCTCTCACCCTGATGGTGCCGGTGGGCGGCGGCGGCCTGATCAGCGGAAGCGCGGCCTGGTTCAAGGAGCGGTTCCCCGCGACGCGTATCGTGGCCGTTCAGCCCGAGGCCTCTCCTGCCTTCTCCGAATCCCTTCGCCTCGGACGGGCGCTCCTCGAATACCCGGCCGGACCCACGCTCGCGGACGGGCTCTCGGGCGGCATCGGCCGCATCGTCTTCGAGCATCGCGACCTGATCGATGAAGTGGTCAACGTTCCCGAGGACCGGATCCGCGCGGCCATACGCAGCCTTCACCGGGAGGACGGGGTGCGAGCCGAGGCCTCCGGGGCGATCACCGTCGCGGCTCTGGACCTGGAGTCGAGCCGCGCCTGGCCGCGGCCGATCGTTTGCGTGATCACGGGTTCGAACATCGACGAAGCGGTCCTGAGCCCGCTCGTCGCGTGACGCGCCGTCCCTATAATCGGTCGAACCGAGCGCGCCTTTGAACCTGGACTCCATACCCGCTCGCTCCCCGCTCTGGGCACGGCTGGCCGTCGCGATGATGAGCGGCGTCTTCCTGCTTCTGGGAATCCAGGCCATCGGCGCCGCCTCGCCGACCACCGACGAACCCGGCCACTATCGCTACGGCCACCGCATCCTGCGGGGCGTGGCCGCGCGGTGGGACGACAGCAAGATGCCGGTGTCCGCCCTCAACGCTCTTCCCTGCTACCTCTCCGAGAAGGCGGGTTCGCTGGTCCGCGACGCCGATGAGTTCTCCGGGCCTTGCGACTGGACGCTCGCGCGCGTGCCGACCCTCCTGGGAGGCCTCGCTCTCGGCCTCCTCATCGCCTCCTGGTCACGGGCCCTGTTCGGCTGGCCGGGAGCGCTCGTCTCGTTCGGCCTCTTCGCCTTCGATCCCAATCTCCTCGCCCACTCGGGCCTCGTCACGACGGACGTGTTCGGCGCGCTCTTCATCCTTCTCTCTCTTCGCTGCTTCGCGCGGTGGCTCGACGCCCCCGGCGCCCCGACCGCCGTCCGCCTCGGCCTCGCGGTGGGCGCGGCCTTCATCGCGAAGTACACCGCGGCCTACCTCATAATCATCTTCGCGGCAGCGTGGCTTCTGGCCCGGCGCCCCTGGGCGGCGTCCCTCGTCCTGAGCGCCATCATCGCGCTCGGTGTGATCAACCTCGGCTTTCTCGGGGACGACACCGGGACATCGTTGCGCGATCAGAGGTTCGAGAGCCCACAGTTCCGGGAATTGAGGAAGCTCCCGCTCATCGCTCGGGCGCCCCTTCCCGTACCCCGGCCTTTCGTCGAGGGCCTGGACCGCGTTTTCCATCGCGAGCGCAATGGTGGGGGGTCGGGGAACATCTACTTCATGGGTGAGCTGCGCAGCCCGGGCAGCGAGGGCTTTCCTTCCTACTTCGTCGTGCTCGCGCTTCTGAAGACGCCCATCCCCGCCCTTCTGATCCTGCTGCTGGGAGGGGGCCTGATCCTGAAGCCGGGGCGCACGCGCAGCACGGACGAGGTCACCCTGCTGTGCGCCACCGTTGTCCTGGCCCTCTACTTCAGCCTTTTCTTCCGCGCCCAGATCGGGTTCCGCCACTTTCTGGTCGTGATGCCTCCTCTGTTCGTGCTGGCAGGAGCGGCTGGCCCGTTCCTCGCGCGATCGAGGGCGCGCATCGCTTTCGGCGTGGCCGCGGTCTGCCTCTCGGCGGCCTCCGTCATCCGGCACGGCGATGACCCGCTCTCCTACTTCAATGAGGCGGTGCGGCCGACGCTGACCTACCGAATCGCCGCCGACTCGAATCTCGAATGGGGACAGTCACGAGCCCGCGTCGAGGCCTACCTCGCGACCCACCCGGGTGTCCTCACGGCGCCGGGGAAGCCGTTCCCGGGGCGGATCCTCGTGAGCGCCAATCAACTCACGGGCGTCATTACGCGCAAGCGGATGGAGTGGCTTCGGGATTCGGGACTCGTACCCGTGGGGCATGTCGCGTTCACTCACTTCCTCTTCGACGTGACCGAGGCCGAGGCAATCCGGCTGCGGCGGGAGCGCGGTGACCCTCCCTTGTCCCCGGAATGAGCCCGGACCGCCCCGCTCCCTCCTATACTCCGCCCATCCCGTTGGGCCGGACCAGAATCAAAGAGTGGAACTGAAAGCGGCATGAGAACTGTCTTCATCACCGGTGCGAATCGCGGCCTGGGCCTCGAATTCGTCAAGCAGTACGTGGCACAGGGCGATACCGTCCACGCCTGCTGCCGAAGGCCGGGCGGAGCGGCGGAGCTGAAAGCGCTCGAGAAAGCCAATCGCGCAACCCTTCATGTCCACGCGCTCGACGTGACCCGCACGGAAGCCGTGCAGCGCCTCGCGGGCGCCCTCTCGGAGACGGCCATCGACATTCTCATCAACAACGCCGGGGTGTTCGGCCCCAAGGCGGAGAGTGAAAAGGACCCTCGCCAGTCTCTGGGCCACATCGACGAGGAAATCGTCGCAAAGGTGATCAGGATCAACGCGGTCGCCCCTCTCGTGGTGGCTCAGGCCTTCACGGAGCATGTGGCGCGGAGCGCGGGACGGAAGATGGTCGCCATCTCGAGTTCTCTCGGGTCCATCGCCGACACCTCGGGCGGCTACTACGCCTATCGCATGAGCAAGGCCGCGCTCAACATGGCGATGGCCACGGTGGCGAAGGACCTCGCACCCCGCGGCATCGCAGTGCAGGTCTTCTGTCCGGGCTGGGTGCGGACCGAGATGGGCGGAGCCTCGGCCCCTCAGACCGTCGAAGAGAGCGTTCGCGGCATGAAAGGGCTGATCGATGCGGCGCTGACGCCGGGCGCCGCGAACTTTCAGCTCTTCGACGGCACCCCTCGGCGCTGGTAGGCGCTTCGAACTCCTACCTGGCCGCCCGGCGCTGGCGGGCGAGAGCCCGTGTCAGTTCGCGCGTGAACGCCACCTCCGCGATCCCGGCTTCTCCCAGGACGCCCGCGACTTCGCGCGCGTAGTCCGTGAGAAAGGCCGCGGTGGCCTTGGGCGCCTGATGCATGACCGTCCGCTTGTGCACGCGGCCGTCCTGCATCATGGTGCGGACCAGATCGACCCGGCTCGGACTCCACAAACGGTATCCCTGGGCGTTGCGTGGCGGCTCCTGGATGCGCCCGGCGTAGAGCCAGTTCAGAACCGTCTGCTTACTGACGCCCAGCTCGCGGGCGACCTCGAGAGTCGTCAAGTACTTCATTCAGTTCCTGGGGGGGATTGATGCGATTCTGACGAGGTTCGTGGCACCCGTCAACCGTTCCCCTCACTCCCAGGGGGCGTCGTCGGGCATGAGCAGCCTGGTCACGGGCGCGCCTCCCCGCAGGTGACTCTCGCAGATCTCGCGCAGGTCGGCCTCACCGACGCCCTGGTACCAGGTGTTCTCGGGATAGACGGCGGCGGTGACGCCGAGGCTGCAATGCTTGAGACAGCCGGTGCGGCTGACGAGCACCGTTTCCTTGAGGCCGCTCTCGCGGATCAGGTCCTTCATGAGTCCGGCGAGCCTCTCGCCTCCCTTCTCGCCGCACGAACCGCGAGGGTGGCCGGGCCCCCGATTGTTGGCGCAGATCAACAGGTGGCGGGTCGGGCGGGGCATTCCGTTCTCCTCATTCTGACCCTTTATGCTACGCGGCGTTCGCGGGCGTTCCGCACAGCGTTCTTCAGGAAGATCGCAACCACGGCGCGCAAAACGTCCCCGGCAGAAAGACTCAGGCGGCGAATCTCCCATGGCACTGATCTCAACCTCCCAACTCGCGGACCGCCTGCACGACCCAAAGCTCCGGATCCTCGACGCACGCTGGTACCTCGACCCCAGCCGGAAAGGCATCGACGCCTACAGCGCCGGGCACATTCCCGGCGCGTTCTTCGCTGACCTCGAGAACGACTTCGCGGGACCGGGCGGGAAGCGGGGCGGTCCCCTTGGCCGCCACCCGTTCCCCTCGCCCGCCCAGGTTCAAAACGTCATCCGCCTCTACGGAATCACGGCGGGCGTGAAAGTGGTGGCCTACGACGATGCGGCGGGCGCCATCGCCTCCCGGGTGTGGTTCGTGCTCAGGGCCAACGGCTTCGACGACTGCGACGTGCTCGACGGAGGCATCACGAAATGGATCGCGGAAGGCCGGGAGGTCACGACCCAGCCGCCCTCCATCTCCACCATGACCGACTTCGTGGTGAGTCCTCGCCCGGAGCTCGTCGTGTCGAAGGCGGAGCTCTTCGCGCAGAAGGACCGGGCACTGGTCCTCGACGCGCGCGTCCTCGAGCGCTACCGCGGTGAGACGGAGCCGATCGACCCCCGCGCCGGCCACATCCCCGGCGCGCGGAGCGCTCCTTACACCTCGAACCTCACCGCCGGGCCGGCCCCGGTGTTCCGGCCCGCCCCCGAGCTGCGAGCCCACTTCGAGTCGGTCGGTGTGAGCCACGAGGTCGAGCCCATCGTCTACTGCGGCTCGGGCATCAACGCAACCCACGACCTCCTCGCTCTCGAGATCGCCGGGTTCAAAGGCCGTCTCTACGGCGGGTCGTGGAGCGAATGGAGTTCCGATCCCCAATTGCCCGTCGCCACCGGCGACCAGCCGTAAGCTCGCTCTTCGTCCTCCTGAACCGGGAGGCGCCCTGAAAAGACCGCTCGTGGTCGTCCGATGAAAGAGAATCCTCCCACCACCGCGCCGAAGCTCGAGGCCAAGCACCTCTACCGCCGGCTCGATGCCCTCTTTCGCTCCATAGAGAAAGCGCGCACCGCGCGGCGCCTGGTCGAGGCCTTCCTCGACGGCGTGTTCCGTGAGCTCGCGGAACCTCTGAGGTTCCGCGCGGCTTCGCTCTACATGGAGCGCCCGTCGGGGTTCCGGCTTTCGAAGCAGCTGGGCGAGGCGAACAAGGAGGCCTTCGACACACTCTCACCCGACGATCCGCCCCTGTCTCTGGTGCTCCAGCACCGGGTCTACCTGCACACCGACGCCGCCTCCGTCGCCGCCGCGAAGCCCTACGGAGCGGGCGGCGCCTTCGCAGCCTGCGTGGTGGGCCGCCGGCCGAGGCGATACGTCTACGTCTTCGCGCTCGGCGACGGCTTCCAGGGCGAGGAGATCGACTTCACGCTCAACACTCTGCGCGCTTCATTGTCGTCGCGCCTGATGGAAGAGCGGCTTCAAGGAGGCCTGCGCGAGGCGGCGGAAATCCAGGCGAGCCTCCTGCCCGACACCGCCCCCTCATTCGCGCCCTTCGAGATGGCGCAGCGATCGCACCCTGCGGAAGAGGTGGGCGGCGATTTCTTCGACTACCGGAAGGTCGTCACCGAAGACGTGCTGGGCGTCGCCATCGGCGACGCGTCGGGACACGGCCTTCCCGCGGCGCTCCTGGTTCGAGATGTGGTCATCGGCCTGCGCATGGGCCTCGAAAAGGACCTGCGCATCACGTCCGTGTTCCAGCGGCTGAATCGAGTCATCCACGAGAGCACGCTCTCCAGCAAGTTCATCTCCGTCTTCTACGCGGAGCTCGAGAAGGACGGCACGTTGAGCTACGTGAATGCCGGACATCCCGCGCCCATGCTCGTCTCCCGCGATGCCGTGGAACGTCTCACCGTGGGCGGCACCGTGATCGGCCCCCTGCCCGAGGTTCGCTTCAAGCGCGGTCTCGCCGTGCTACGCGCCGACTCGTGCCTCGTGATGTGCACGGACGGCATCCTGGAGAGGCGCAACGCCGCCGACGAGTTCTACGGAGAGAGCCGGCTCATCGAAACGGTTCGACGGAATCTGGGGCGGCCGGCCCAGGACATTCTGGCCGCGGTCTTCAAGGAGTGCGAGGCTTTCGGGGAAACCCGTCCGTTCGACGACGACGCCACCCTGGTCATCATCAGGCGCGCGGCGCCCGTCAACTGACATATTCTCGGCGGCTTGAAGCTTCCCCTTTCGGCCGTCTTCGTCCTTCTCGCCTACATCGTCGCCATCACGGCCTTCGGGACGTGGCTCGGGCGGCGGCACAGCGGCGGCGTTCGCGGCTACTTCCTCGGCGGGAAGAGCGTTCCCTGGTGGGCCATCGCCTCCTGCATCGTGGCCACCGAAACGAGCACCCTCACTTTCATCGGCGCGCCGGGCACGTCCTACACGGGCAACTTCAGCTTTCTCCAGCTCGTTCTCGGCTATGTCATCGGACGCCTCTTCGTTTCGTTCTTCTTCCTGCCTGCCTACTTCCGCGGCGAGATCTTCACTTCCTACGAGATCCTGCAGCGGCGGTTCGGCGGCGCGGTGCGCGCGACCTCGTCCGGGATCTTTCTGCTCTCGAGAACCCTCGGCGACGGGATCCGGCTCCACGCCGCGGCCCTCGTCCTTTCGGTGGCCGCGGGAATCAACGAGTGGTGGTGCATCCTCGCCCTCGGTCTCGCCATGATCCTCTACACCGAAGAGGGCGGCGTCATCGCCACCATCTGGACGGATGCCATCCAGATGCTCGTGTACCTCTTCGGCGCGCTCATCTGCTTCGTGGCGGTGGCGAACGCGCTCCCGGGAGGCGTCATGGGCGCGCTGGAGAAAGCGGCGGCGGCGGGGAAACTCACCTTCCTGAACGCCGCGTTCGACATCCACGAGCCGTACACGCTGTGGGCGGGAGTCATCGGGGGCATGTTCCTCACCATCGCGACCCATGGCACCGATCACTACCTCGTTCAGCGCTTCCTCGTGGCGAAGTCGCAGAAGGACGCGCAGATCGGACTCGTCCTCTCGGGGGTGCTGGTCTTCGCTCAGTTCGTTCTCTTCCTCACGCTGGGGGTTTTGCTCTGGCAGTTCTACGAAGGGCGCAAGTTCGCGCGCGCCGATGAGATCCTGCCCACCTTCGTGGCGAGCGAGCTGCCTGGCGTATTCACGGGGCTGATCCTCGCCGCCATCGTGGCCGCCGCCCTGTCGCCGTCGCTCAACTCGATGGCCTCGGCCACACTGCGAGATTTCTACGTGCCCTACGTCAACCCTCAGGCGAGCGAGGAGAAGCAGCTTCGACTGGCCAAGCGGTTCACGGTGTTCTGGGGGATCCTGCAGATCGGAGTGGCCGGCCTCGCCCGCAACGTCGAGTCGGCGCTCCAGGCCGGCCTGGCCGCGCTCGGCTACGCGTCGGGTCCGACGGTCGGAGCGTTCGCCCTGGGCCTCTTCACGAAGAACGCCAACACCACCGGCACCATGATCGGAATGCTGTCCGGCCTCCTCGTGAGCTTGTCCGTCGGTCTGCTTTCACCCCGGATCTTCGGCACGCCGGGCGTGGCCTGGACCTGGAACGTGTTCGTGGGAGCGGTCGTGACCTTCGTGGTGGGCATCGCGGTGAGTGCGTTCACCCGGGAGCGCGCCGCCGTCCCCGCGGCTCAGTAGAGGAGAGAGGGCGCGCGCGACTTGCGGAAGGCCTCGATCGCCGGGGCGTCGGCAGCCACGATGGCGTCCGCGGAATCTCCCCGGTCGATGGCCGCGCGCAGGGCGCCTGTGCCCACCAGGCGATCGAAACCCGTGCCGTCCCGCAGCCACGCGAACTCGGAGTGCAGCTTCTTCATCTCGATGAGCAGGGTAACGCCGAGCCGGTACGCCTCCACCTTGCGCGCATCCACCACCCGGACTTGAAGTCCCTGACAGGGAATGTCGAGGTGCTTGGGGCTCGGGGTGGCGGCGGATGAGCGGGGCGTGAAGGTGATGGGCTCGAGGGCGAAACCCGGCACGCGCACCGCCTTCGCGAGTTCCACGGACTTGAGCCAGGGCGCGCCGATCTTCAGGAAGGGCGCGTCGGTGCCCCGGCCTTCGGTGGCGGTGGTGCCCTCGATCAGGCAGGTTCCGGGATAGGCAAGGCAGGCCTCGGCCGATCGCAGGTTCGGCGACGGATTGACCCAGGGAAGGCCGGTGTCGGCCCAGGTCATTTCCCGCGACCAGCCGGCGAGGGCAACCGCCGAGAGGTCCGCCTTCTTCCGGCGATCGGCGTTCACGACCCGGGCGATCTCCGCCATGGTCAGTCCGTGCACGAGCGGCCCCGGCGTCATGTTCACGAGCGAACGGGGCACTTCGGATTCGGGCGCGGAGAGCGGACCTTCGACCCTGCGCCCGCCAATCGGATTGGGCCGGTCGAGCACCACCATGGGCACGCCCGCCTCCGCGCAGGCGTCCAGGCAGTGCATCATGGTGGCGGCGAAGGTGTAGAAGCGGACACCCGCGTCCTGCAGGTCCACCACGAAGACGTCGAGCCCCAGAAGGTCTTCAGGAGATGGCTTCGACTTCCGGCCGTAGAGACTGATGACCGGCAGGCCGGTCTTCCCGTCCACCCCGTCATCGACCTTCTCGCCCGCCGCGGCGAGGCCGCGAAATCCGTGCTCGGCGCCGAAGAGGCGCACGAGCTTCACCCCGCTGCCGGTGAGCGCGTCGATCGCGTGCCGGCCGTCCGCGGTGAGCGAGGCCGCGTGCACGAGCAGCCCGACCCGCTTTCCCGTCAGGGGCGCGCCCTTCTGCTCGACCACGCGGTCGAGACCGGGGAGAACGCGCGGCCGTTCCGCCGCCCGAGCCAGAGAGGGCAACAGAGCGGAAGCGGCGAGGAAGTTCCGGCGGCTCCATTCCTGTTCGCGATTCATGCGGCAAGCCTAACCGACAGTAACCTCACGTTCTGTGATTTCCCCCGATGTCGCCGCCGCGGTCACGAGGCTCGAAGGAGATCGCGTCCTCACACCGGAGCAGGCCCGGCTCTTCGGCCGCATCGCGCGCGGCGAACTGGTGAGCCTGTCTGTCGCGATCCATGCGCTTCTCTATCTGGGCGTGGTCGCGCTCACCACCGGAGCCGGGCTCCTCTTCCGGCAGGAGATCGCGAACCTCGGACCGCTCACCATCGCCCTCGTGGTCGGGGCCGCCGCCACCCTCTGCCTGGCCTGGGTGGCCCGAACCTCGCCCGCGTTCACCCGCGGAGAAGTCGCCTCTCCACACGTCGCCTTCGACTATGTGCTCGGCCTGGGCGCTCTCCTTGCGGCCGGGGATCTCGCCTTCATCGAGGCTCGATTCTCGCCCCTCGGCGCGCAGTGGCCGTTTCACTTCCTGCTGGTCAGCGCCTTCTACCTGGCGCTCTCCTTCCGTTTCGATTCGCGCACCCTGTTCGCGCTGGCCCTCACCTCCTTTGCGGCATGGCGCGGCGTGGCTTCGACCAGCGTGGAGCGCGTGCTCTTCGGCTTCCTCGGCGACACGGAGACGGTCCGGCTCAACGCTCTCGTCTGCGGCACGGCCTTCGTCGTCGCCGGCCGGGAATTGAAGCGCGCGCGGTTCAAGGCCCACTTCGAACCCGCGGCCTCCCACCTCGGCTGGCTGCTCGTCCTGCAGTCGATCGCCTGGGGCATCGATCGCGGCCCTGCCGTCGGCCCTCATCGGCTCGCGCTGACCCTGGTTGGAGCGGGCCTCGCCCTGTTCTCGTGGCGCGGAGGGCGGTTCGCGCTCTTCGTGTTTGGCGTGCTCGCCGCGTATCTGGGCTTCATGATCACTCTCACCGACGCGGTGGACGGCGCCACGGGAACTCTGTTCCTGGTCGCGGTCTCCTCGATCGTTCTCGTGTTCGGCCTTGCCGCGGTCCATCGGCGGTTCCCGAAGGAGAGGGAGGAATGAGGCCGGAGATCGTCGCCGCGGAACGAGCGCGCGAGGTGCGCGACGCGGCCCGGGCCTGGCGGCGGACCGGGTTCATCGGGGAAGAGGCACTGGGCCTTGTGCTGGAGCGGTATCCCGACGACCGCGTGCGCTTCGGCCCGGGATTCCGCGTCCTCGCATTCATCTTCACGCTCATCGCTTCGTGTGCGCTCATCGGTCTGTGGTTCGTCTTCTTCGATTCGAATCCGCAAACCGGGGCGAGCCTCATCGTCTGGGCCGTCGTGTTTTCCGGGCTGACCGAGCTGCAGCGCGGGCCCATGCGGCGGGTGGGCGCCGGCGCGGAGAGCGCCACCGCACTGGCAGCGGCTGCGCTCGCCACGCTCGGGGGCACGATCGGCTTCGGAGGGGGCTCGTTCAACGACTTCCTCCTCCGCTTCCTTGCCTCCGGCTTCGTCGCCTGCTCGGCCGCGGCCTGGCGCTGGGGCGATGCCATCTTTCAACTCGGCGCCGGATTGCTCGGCTTCGCTCTGTTGGCGCAAGCCGGTCCGGCGCGGCTTCTGTGGATCGGGGCGGCGGCGCTCGCGATTCCCATCTGCCTCGCCGGCGCTCGCCTCGCGCGTAACGCCCCCTCGCAGAGGAGAGGCTTCATGATCCTCGGCGCCATCTCGGTTCTCGCCCTGTACGGCGCGATCCACATCTGGTCGTTGGATCAGCATCTCGTCGAATCCCTGAGCGTGGTTGCGCGAGAAGGATCTGGGAGCGACGGATCGAAAGGCCTTCGCGCGCTTTCGTTCGCCACGACCGCCCTTCTGCCCCCCGCCCTGCTCCTGATCGGCTGGCGGCGTCGCGAACCGCTCCTCCTCTACGCGGGCATCCTCCTCGTCGGCGCCTCCGTCGCCACCATCCGCCTCTATCGCGAGGTCATGCCCCTCTCCCTGGCGCTCTGCCTGATCGGGGCCGCCTGCCTGACCACGGGGCTCGGGCTGCTGCGCTGGCTGCGTTCCGGCCCGGCCAGGGAGCGCCACGGATTCACCGCAGACCCGCTGCTCGACGACGCCCGTCGCACCGAGGCCGTTCGCTCGGTCGTCGCCATGGCTTCCTTCACGCCGGCCGCGCAGGCACAGGCCGCGCGTCCCGCATTCGAAGGAGGAGGCGGCGGATTCGGCGGCGGCGGCGCCACCGGGAGCTATCAATGAAGCGAGCCCTGAAAGCCCTTGCGTGGACGGCGATGGCCGGTCTCGTCCTCCTCACGATCGCGGTGGCAACGCGACGGTACTGGGTGCCCGAACGATTCGCGGTCAACGTTCCCCTGCGCTCGCTTACCGGTTCCGGTCCCGCGGCCGGCGCGGATCCCGGCGCGTCGTCGCTGCGACTACCGCCCGGGTTCGCCCTCACGCGATTCGCCACCGGCCTGAACAACGCGCGGTTCCTGCGCGTGACGAAACGGGGCGACGTCATCGTGAGCCAGCCGCGGGAGGGGCGGGTGACGCTGCTCCTCTCCGACGCGAATGGCGATGGAGTCTCGGAGGGGTCGACGCCGCTCCTGACGGGCCTGGACCGCCCTCACGGTCTCGCCCTGAAGGATGGATACCTCTATGTTGCCGAAATGACATCGGTCGGCCGGGTTCGGTTCGACGCCGCCGCTCGCGCACTTTCCGGGAGTTTCGAGCGCGTGATCGTCGGTCTGCCTTCGGGCGGGAATCACTGGACTCGCACCATCGGTTTCGGACCGGACGGGTTTCTGTACGTGTCGGTGGGCTCGAGCTGCAACGTGTGCATCGAGCAGGATGAGCGCCGGGCCGCGATCTCGCGATATGACCCCTCGACCTGGCAGGGGAAGGTCTTCGCGAGAGGGCTGCGCAACTCGGTAGGCTTCGCCTGGAGGCAGGCGAATGACGCGAGCGCGCCTGAGCTCATCGCCACGGACAACGGCCGAGACCTCCTCGGCAACGACTTTCCGCCTTGCGAGTTGAATCGCGTGGTCGAAGGAGGGTTCTACGGCTGGCCGTTCGCGAATGGCGACCGGGTCAAGGACCCCGACTTTGGAGCGGGGCACGACGCTCAGATCGCGGCCAGTCATCCTCCCATTCACCGCTTCGCCGCGCACAACGCGCCCCTCGGCATCGCGTTCCTCGACGCTCCGGGCACGACGGCCGCCTTCCGAGGCGCGGCGCTCGTGGCGCTGCACGGCTCGTGGAACCGGACGAGCAAGGACGGGTACAAAGTCGTATCCCTCCACTGGGGCGCGGACGGGAGCATCACGCAGCGCGATTTCCTCACGGGTTTCCTGGAGAACGAAGAAGTGAGCGGCCGGCCCGTGGACATCGCCCAGGGCGGCGATGGGACGATCTACATCTCGGACGACTACTCCGGATCGGTGTTTCGCGTAGCCCCGGGGAATCGGGCTTCGCCATTTTTGGGGTCCGCTCCGGCGGCGTTCCGTCCGCCCGAAAGCAGCAGCGGGGCGGCTTCCGGGGCGGCCGCCATTCGAAAGGGCGCGGTCATCTGGGAAGCCAATCGCTGCGAGACCTGCCACGATCCGAAGGTCGCCGCCGACAGCCCGGTCAGGACCACGAAGCTCCTCCGCGGTCTCGCCGCCCGCTACGACGTAGAGCGGATGGTGGTCTATCTCCGGGCTCCCCAGCCTCCGATGCCGCTCTTCGAACTCAGCGATGAGGAGCGCCGCGACCTCGCCGCTTACGTTCTGGACCGCTTTCGCTGACTTTGCCTTGACCGACCCTCGAGAACCAAGGAGATGATCGCAGCATGAAACCCCTCGCATCGAAGGTGGCCGTGGTGGCCGGAGCAACCCGGGGCGCGGGCCGCGGCATCGCGCACATGCTCGGCGAGGCAGGCGCCACCGTCTTCTGCACAGGCCGAAGCACCCGCGAGAGCGGCGCGACCCCGGGAAGACCGGAGACCATCGAGGAAACCGCGGAACTCGTCACGAGAGCCGGCGGCAGGGGCATCGCCGTCCGCGTGGATCACACCGCCGAGGCGGAAGTCGTCGGGCTCTTCGAAGCCATCCGCGCCGACGCGGGCCGCCTCGACATCCTGGTCAACGACGTCTGGGGCGGCGACGATCTCACCGAGTGGGGCACGCCCTTCTGGGAGACCGACCTCGGCAAGGGCCGGCGCATGATCGAAGCGGCCGTGTGGAGCCACATCCTCACCGCGCGGCACGCTCTGCCCTTGATGGTGGAGGGCAACTCCGGCCTCGTGGTCGAGATCACCGACGGCGACTTCCTGGGATACCGGGGCGCGTTCTTCTATGACCTCGCCAAAGCGAGTGGCATCAGAATCGCCTACGCCCTCGCCGCCGAGCTTCTGGATACCGGCATCACGGCCCTCGCCCTCACTCCGGGCTTCCTGCGATCCGAGGCCATGCTCGCCCGCTTCGGCGTGACCGAGGAGAACTGGCGCGAAGGTGCTAGGGTCGACCCGCACTTCATCGAGTCCGAGACCCCCTGCTTCGTGGGGCGCGCGGTCGTGGCCCTGGCGCAGGATCCCCAGGTTCGAACCAGAGCGGGCCGGGTATTCGCGAGCTGGACCCTGGCTCGGGAGTACGGCTTCACGGACATCGACGGCCGTTCCCCGGACTGGGGGCGGTACTTCGAAGCGCTCACTGCCGAGATCGCGTCGCGCGGTCCCCGGAATGAAGATGAGCGGTTCCTTCTCCGGATGCGCGCGTTCCAGCTCGATTTCGACCCGGCCATCACCGCCGAAGCGCAGCGTTTGCGGGGCCTCATAGGAGCCAAATAGCTCATTTCGCCCGCGGGCCGGAAGCCTAAAATCCCGCCCATGCCCATTCGTCTGCGGGCGCCGACCTTCCCGGTCGTGGCCCCGGCCATGCCGGGACGCGATCTCGGCAGCGGGCCGGAGAGTGTGGGCATTATGCGCCTCGTCCATCGAGCCCCTTTCCGTGGGTGCGCGGCCGCCGGAGGCCCGAGACCCGCAGCGGCGGCGTGGGCGATCCCTCAGCATCGGGCCCCACGGTTGCTCGCCGAGCGGGCCCGGCCAACGGGGCAAAACGGCCGCGACTGGCGCGATGCGGCGATTCGGAAACAACTGCAACGACGAGAGGCTGGAAGAACATGACCATGAAGCACTATCGGATCGTCGACGGCCCGAAGGGCCGTCGCATCGAGGTTCCCTACCGCGGGGCCCGCCTTCTCCAGGAGCCCATGTTCAACAAGGGGACCGCCTTCTCTGCCGAGGAGAGGAAGGCCTTCGGCCTGGAGGGACTGCTCCCGGACGGCGTCAGTACGATGGACCAGCAGGAACAGCGCGCCTACCAGAACATCGAGAGGAAGGAAGAACCTCTCGAGAAGTACATCGGCGTCATGGCCCTGCAGGACCGCAACGAGCAGCTCTTCTATCGCCTGCTCCTCAACCACCTCGAGGACATGCTTCCCATCGTCTACACGCCCACGGTCGGGCTCGCCTGCCAGGAGTACAGCCACATCTTCCGGCGCGCTCGAGGCCTGTGGATCACCCCCGCGCATCGCGGGTCGATTCATGCCGTGCTGGGCCACGCGCCCTTCGATGACGTGCGGCTCATCGTGGTGACCGACAACGAGCGGATCCTGGGCCTGGGCGATCAGGGCGCCGGGGGGATGGGCATCCCCGTCGGCAAGCTCGCGCTCTACACGGCGGCCGCGGGCATCCATCCCTCGCGCACGCTGCCCATCAGCCTGGACGTGGGTACGGACAACCAGGCGCTGCTCGACGATCCCATGTACATCGGCTACCGGCAGAAGCGGCTGCGCGGGCCGGAGTACGACTCTCTCGTGGAAGAGTTCGTGCAGGCGGTGAAGAGCCGCTTCCCCCGGGCCCTGCTGCAGTGGGAGGATTTCAAGAAGGTCACCGCCTTCAAGCTTCTCGAGCGGTACCAGAAAGTCCTTCCCTCGTTCAACGACGACATCCAGGGAACGGCGGCGGTGGCGGTGGCGGGAATGATGGCGGGCGTCCGGGTCTCGGGAATTCCTCTCAAGGACCAGCGGGCGGTCATCCTGGGCGCGGGAGCGGCGGGAGTCGGGATCGCGCGGCTCATTCGCACCGCTCTCATCACCGCGGGCATGCCAAAGGACCAGGCCCGCGAGCGCATCGCCGTCCTCGACAGCCAAGGCCTCGTGGTCGACGACGCTCCGCTCGATCAGCACAAGCAGGAGTTCGCGTGGACGGCGGCCATGGCGGCCGCGCACGGGATGGCCAAAGGCTCGAACCGGGACCTGGAGACGGTGGTGAAGGTCATGAAGCCGACCGTGCTCATCGGCACGTCAGGCGAGCCGGGGACATTCACGGAAGGCGTGATCCGCGCGATGGCGGCGGCGGTCGAGCGCCCAGTGGTCTTCCCGATGTCGAACCCCACGAGCAAGACCGAGGCTCATCCCAGGGACATCCTGGAATGGACGGATGGACGCGCGCTCGTCGCCACCGGCAGCCCGTTCGCACCCGTGGTGCACAAGGGGCGCACCCATGTCATCGGCCAGGGCAACAACGCCTACGTCTTCCCGGGCGTGGGGCTGGGCGCTCTCGTCGCTCAGGCCCGCGAGGTTACGGACGAGATGTTCGCGGCGGCGGCCCTCGCCCTCGCGCATTCCGTCACCGACGAGGACATAGCGACAGGGAGCCTGTTCCCCCGAGTGCGCGAACTGCGTCACGTGGCGGCGCGGGTGGCCGCGGCGGTGATCCGGACGGCGCGCGATCAGGGCCTGGGGCGCGTGATCAAGGACGAAGAGGTCGAGCGCATGGTCAGGAACGCGATGTGGGAACCCGAATACGTTCCTTACGATCTGGCGCCCTTCGCCTAGGGCGCCCCGGGCGGCCGGTCTACTGGAGCCCGCGCATCACCGCATCCGCGATCTGAGGCCGGGCCTCGCGGATCTGGTTGTTGTCGCGGGTGGGGTGGACGCGATTGGTCAGGATGATCACGAACACGCCGGTTTCGGGATCCATCCACATCGATGTGCCCGTGAAACCGGTGTGCCCGAAGGCGCGCTTCGACATGAGGGTGCCCGCCGATGAGTTCTCGCTGGGGGTATCCCATCCGAGAGCGCGCGAGGAATCGGGCACCGTCCCGCGGGTGGTGAATCGGGCGAGGGTGGCGGGGGCGATGTAGCGGCGGTTCTCGAAGACGCCCCCGTTCAGGAGCATGGCCGCGAAGCGGGCCAGGTCGGGTGCGGTGCCGAAAAGCCCGGCGTGGGGCGCGATGCCGCCGAGGCCCGCCGCGTTCTCGTCGTGCACTTCGCCCCACACCAGCCGCTTACGCCAGTCCTTGTCGAACTCGGTTGGCGCGATACGCGATCTCATGGCTTCCGTCGGCTTGTAGCCGGTATCCCGCATCTTCAACGGCTCGAACAGCCGGCGCTTGATGAAGGTGTTGAGGTCGTCTCCGGAAACGCGCTCGAGGATGTCCCCGAGCATCATCACGCCAAGGTCGGTATAGACGGACTTCGTTCCCGGCTCGTACTTGAGATCCATGGGCACGATCCGATTCAGGTACTCGGGCATGGTGTGCGCCTCCTTGTACAGGGGCGCCCACCAGTCGATTCCGGAAGAATGGGTGAGCAGGTGCCGGATGGTGATCTTGTCTTTGGACCCGCCGGTGAACTTGAGGAAGAAATCGTGAACCGGACGGTCGAGGTCGAGGCGGCCTTCGTCCACCAGCATCATGGCCATGGTCGTGGTGGCGATGACCTTGGTGAGGCTCGCGAGGTCGAACAGGGTGTCGACGGTCATGGGAGAAGCGTTCGCGTCGTAGGTCATCTTCCCGTACGCCTTGAGGTGTACGAGCGACCCCTCGCGTCCCACCGCGACCACCGCTCCCGGGAACGCCTTCTTCTCTATGAAGCGCTCGACGGTCGCGTCGACGTCCGTGAAGGTGCCCGGCTTGAAGCCCTTCGTCTCGGGAGCAGCAGGAGAGAGAGTCATCGCGCGATGAGGGATCTTAAGACCGTGGCCGACCGGGTAGAGGCCCGGGAGCGTGACCGGAAGCAGGCCCCCGATATCGAACTCGCCGAAGATCGCGCCGATCGCCGCCCTCTGCGCGCTGTCGACGCCACCATAGGCCGCGAGATACACGGGGATTTCCGGAGCCTGCCTCAGTAGATACGGCGAGCCGAAAGCGAGGACGATGAGCGGCGGTCCGGCGGAGGAGAGGCGCCGCAGGAGATTCGCGTGGGAACTCTCCATGTTGGCGGTGCCCTTGGAAGACGTAACGCGCACGAAGGCGGAGACAAGGACATGGGAAAAGGCGCCGCTCCCTGCCTGGGCCACGATCTCGTCCGCGAGCTGCGGGGTGAGATCGGGCCCCACGTAGCGGCTCGTCGTGTTGACGTAGCGGCGCGCCAGTTCGGCCTCGGGGATTCCGGATATGTTGTCGTTGCGCGCGTCGGACGACATGACGAGGTGAAGGAGGCGCAGGGGCTTTTCCACGGCAAGGGGGATCACGTTGCCTTCGTTCTTCACGAGCGTCATGGAGGCCCGGGTGATGCGGTTCGCCTCCTCGATGTCCTCGGGACGGCCCACGTCACGCCCGATCCGGGACTCGTCCACGAAGCGGTCGCGGTCGAGACCGAGCGATTCCTTCGTCTTGAGGAGGCGCAGCACGGAAGCATCGATCTGGCTCTCCGGGATGCGGCCTTCGCGCACCGCTCGCGCGATCTCGCGGATCGCGATCTTCGGATCTTTGGGCAGAAGGATGAGGTCGCAGCCCGCCATGACCGCGCGAACCGCGGCTTCGCCCGACCAGGCCACGTCGAGGCCGCTCATCTCCATGGCGTCGGTGACGATGAGGCCCTCGTACTTCATCTGTTCGCGAATCAAGCCGGTGGTGAGGGGACGGGAGAGGCTCGCGGGGTCGCCGGTCGCGTCGACCGAGGGCACCGAGATGTGAGCGACCATGACCGAGTCGACCCCGGCCTTGAACACGGCCTGGAATGGCGCAAGCTCCACGCTCTTCAACCGTTCCCGGTCCGCGGAGATGACAGGGAGAGCGAGATGAGAGTCGACCGCGGTGTCGCCGTGGCCGGGAAAGTGCTTGGCCGTCGAGAGAATGGCCCCTTCGCGCGCTCCGCGAACGTAGGCGGAGGTGAGACGCCCCACGAGATCGGCGTCTTCTCCATAGGAACGGATGTTGATGACCGGATTGTCCGGGTTGTTGTTGACGTCCGCCACCGGAGCGAATGCCCAGTGGATGCCGATGGCGCGGGCCTCGCGCCCCGTGACGAGGCCGGTGAAACGAGCGGCTTCCTCGGAACGGGTGGCCCCGATGGCCATGGCGTAGGGAATCGGCACGGCGCCCCGGCGCACGCGGAAGGAAAGCCCCCGCTCGAGATCCGCGGCCACCAGCAGCGGGATCTTCGCACGTCGCTGAAGATCGTTCAGGATCTTCGGCGCCGCATAGACCTCCGATTCGAAGATCGTGATGTGACCCACCTTGAGCGTCTCCACGGCGTCGATCAGGGTCTTGTATTCCGGCGACCTTGGATTGGTGTAGATCCCGAAAGCCCGCACGCCGATCATCTGCGCGACTTTCTCCTCGAGGGTCAGAGTCTTGAGGGTCTTCTCCGCCCATCCCGCCAGGGAGGGGGAGGCGGCGCGCGGCTGGGCCGGAGGCTGCGGCGGCGGAGCGATCGAGCGGAAGCAGGAGCTCGAGACCAGAGCCAGGGTGAGGAGGAACGTGGCACGCGTCCACGGACCGGAATGCCGGAAGGCCATCGCCGCCGATGCTAGCAGTTGAAACTCGCTGTCTCAGCCGAGGATCCGTCGGGCCACTGCGGAGACGAGCGGCGGCACGTCGTCCGAGGCCGCGAGGTCCCTCAGGTCTCCCGGATTCATCTCCGCGATGAGGGTGAGGGAGATGGGGTGAGGCGTCACGTAGCTTCGGACGATGGCCCGGCGGACCTGATAGGAGAGGGCCCAGCGATGCACCTGGAGGATCTCGGCAGCGATCTCGCGAGGCGCGTCGCTGGACTCGAGGACCCCGCACAGGTCTCCGTCGCGCAGGCGCGGATTGTGAAGGCCGGCCAGGCGGACCCGAGCGTCCCTCGAGTAGAGCAGGCGGGTCGTCACCCGGCGCGGACCGATCCGGGAGAGAGTGATGAGGTCGCCCAGCCGCATGGCGTTCAGACCGTCGAGCAGGAGCGCCTCGGCCTTCTGACGCACCGCGGGAGCCAGCTCGGCGGCGACCGCGACGTCGGCAAGATCGCGCCAGGTGAGGCCGGGCAGAGCCTGGAGAGCGAGACGCGGCGCGCTCGTGGGCGACCGCGCCACCGCGCCCAGCACGGTCTGGCGGGCCCCGAATCGCGAGCGCTCCATGACGAACGCGGCGACGCCGGGAGGGAGGCGGCCGCGGAGCGCATGCCGCAGATCGAGATCGGTGATCGAATCGTCAGCGAGGAGCAGGGCGAGCCGGTCGGGGTCATCCGCGCTCTCCGCCAGGGCGCGACGCAGGTCGCCCTTGTGCCCGGCCCCGCTCATCGAGCCTCGTCGAGGGCTTGTCGAAAGGCCGCGGCAGCGGTCGCGGCGTCCCGCGGGTTCGCAAAAGGCCGAATGGCGGCGACGCCTCGCGCCCCGAGGGCCCCAAGCGCCGCCGCATCCGCGGGTGTGACGCCTCCGACCAGAAGCACCGGCAGCGGAAGGCCGCGAAGGAGCGCATCGAGACGGGCGATGCCCAGGGCCCGCGCCTCCTTGCCCGGGGTCTCGAAGGCCGGTCCCGCGATGGCGAAGTCGGCCCCTTCGACCGCCGCTCTTTCGAGGCCCTCACGATCGTGGCGGGAGACGCCGATCAGCAAGCCTGGGAAGGCCGCGCGCACGCTCCGCGGATCGAGGCCGGACTCCGGCAGCTGAACGCCCCGCGCCCCCGCGAGAGCCGCGATATCGGGTCGCGAGTTCACGAGGATCCGGTCCGCTCCGCCTGCCTCGCCGATCACCTCGCGCACGAGAGACAGAAGTTCGCGGGAACCGAGTTCCTTCGCTCTCACCTGAACCAGATCCGCGCCGCCGCGGAGAGCCTCGCCCGCGGACCGCGCCCCTCCCGCACCCACGATCGCCATGAGAACCGGACGATCGATGTCCTTCAATGCCGCGCGCGTCTGAAGAGGATATGAGTGAGATCGAGGGCGGCGGCGGCGAGATTCACAAGGCCAAGGCCGCTGACCGCGCCCCGAAACCAGGGGGCTAGGAGGATCTCGCGCAAGGTCAGCGACGTGCCGAGGGCGGGGTGGTTCTCCCACAAGGGGGTCCAGGGCGCGAGCACCAGAGTGACGCCCACCATCAGGGAGCTGATGAACTGGATCAAACGCACCACCAAGTCGCTACGCCCGTCGCTGGCCACGGCAGTCTCCAGTGCGTAGCGGGACTCGGACCGTGCGCGGAGCAAGACGGACCGGTCAGGCCCGGGCCTGCAGGTCCCTCAGCTTGTCGGACACATCACGGAACGACGGGTCCTCCCGCACGAGGTCCGCGAACGTCGCCTTGGCCTTGGCGAGATCGCCCGTGGCCTCGAAGGCGATGCCGAGGTCGTATCGCAGGCCGCGGTATTCCTCCGGCGCACGACCGGGCACCTGCAGGCCCCGTTCGTACCACTGGACGGCCACGTCGGCCATTCCCTTCTCCATGAAGCAGATCCCGATCATGCTCGAGCACTCGAGCGAGCGCTTCGGATCCTTGGCCGCGAGCTGGAATTCGGCGATGGCTTCGTCGACGAGGCCCATTTCCTTGTAGGCGATGCCGAGGTTGTAGCGGGTGTCGTAGTCGCCTTCGCCGAGCTGCGAATCGACGCCCTTCTTGAACTCGTTGAAGACATCCTGGAGCCCCTGATCCCCGAAGCTCGAAGACCGCGACGCATCGACGGGAGCTTCTTCGAGAGCGGGCTGGGCATCGAAGAGCGCGGAGAGTTCGGCGCCGAGGTCGATGCCGCCCGCGTCCGCGACCGGCGCCGCCTCGGCCACCCGCATATTGACTGCGGCCGGCGTTTCCGCAGGTTCGGGCGCCGCGGGAAGATCGTCGAACGACAGTCCGGAGAGGAGGTCGTTCTCCGCGGCCGGTGGCTGGGGAGCGGGAGGAGGAGGCGCGGGCGCGGCGGCTTTGGGGGCTGGAGCAGGAGCCGGCGCCGGAGCGGGCGCGGGTTCCGGCCTCGCCTGGAGATCGAGCCCGAGGCTGGAGGCCCGCTCCATGAGCGATTCGTTGCCGGGGAAGCGAGAGAGCGCATCGCGAAGCGCATCCTTGGCGTCGTCGACGAAGCCGAGGGCGATGTACGAATCCACTTCCTCCACCGCCTTCGCGACCTCGGGATCGACGGAAGGAGCGGCGCCGAGGGCGATCGGACGCGCGATCGAGCCGGACGCGAAGTCGAGGTCCGGTCCGGCCTCCTCGGCCGGAGGGAGCGAGAGTGCGGGGAGAGGCTCGAGTTCGCTTTCGGCATCGCCAAATCCCGCAGCGAGTGCGTCCGCCTCGGCGCTTTGCGAGGCCGACAGATCGGCGGGTGCTTCGAGCGGGGCGGGAGGCTCGGCAGGCGCCTCGTCCTCCATACCCATTTCGAGATTGAGCTCCTCTTCCTCTTCCGCAGCGGCGGGCGCCTCCCCCGGCGCGGCCTCGAAAGGCGCTTCCGGCATCGCCTCGAAGGCCGCTGGTGGTGTGGCCTCCCCGACGGCGTCGAGAGAGAGCTCCGCGGAAGGCTCGGCCGCCTCCAGTTCGAGGGCGGGCGCCTCTGGAACCGCGGACTCGGCATCGGAGATTCCCGGCCAGAGAACCTGGGCCTCGTCGGAGAGCATCTTCCCCAGGCTCTCGTTCCCGTCCTTGCGCGCCACGTTCGCGAGCCACAGGCACTCGCGGGCGGCCTCCTCCATCCTCTCCGTCTCCTTGAAGATTTCCTTCTTCTCGAAGCGCCCATCGAAGATGTTGGGGTAGCGATTGAGGACGAGGTCGACCTGCTCTTCGGCCTTGTCGAGAAGCCCGTACTTTCGGAAGACCCTCGACTCGGCGAGGTGCTCCTCGATGAACTCCCGATCGGTGTTGGAGTCGGCGGAACGGCCCTGGGGACGAACGATGGCGCCCGTGTCGAATTCGAGCCCCTCGAGGTCGGAGGCCCCGACGGCGACGGGCGGCGGCAGAGTCATGTCCGCGGCGGCCTTCTTCTCCACCGCCACCTTGGCCGGCCCGGACAGAACCGGGGCGGCCTTCTTCTTGCGAAGGGACTCGAGGCGGGCCTTGAACTGTTCGTTGTCCGGCTCGACCTCCACGAGCTGAGCCGCGGTGTCTTCCGCGGCGCGGTCGCTGCCCGAAGCAAGGTGGGCCTCGAGCAGATTGCTCAGAGCCTGCACGATGGCGCGATCGTTCTGGCGGATGCGCGCCACTTCGACGAGCTTCTGCAGGGTGCGCACGTGGTGGGGCGAGCGGTTCGTGATCTGCAGCAGGAGATTGTTGGCGCGATCGGCATCGCGCTTCAGCAGGAGCTGCTCGACCAGGGGGATGACCGTGTCGTACGCCTCGTCGGCGCGCGCCTGGAGCGCGTAGATCTGCACCAGGATGATCCGGGCTTCCTGGCTGGACGGCGACTTTTCGAGGACGCTCTCCAGGGTCGACTGGGCATCGGTGACCCGCTTGGCCCCGAGGTAGGCCTGGCCGAGCTGCATCATGGACTCGGGCGAGGTGTCCTGAGCGCTCACCTCCTCGAGGTAGGCAATCGCCTTGTCGTAGCTCCTCTGCGCGAGGTGGACCTTCCCGAGCTGAGCCTTGACCCTGATGCCGTGGTCGATCTTCAGGCCTTTCTCCAGGACCTGGATGGCCTCGGCCGGGTGGCCCTTGAGATTCAATTCATCGGAGATGGCGATGTACTCGCCCACCGCCTTATCGGTCGAGCCTTCCTTCGTGTAGATGTCGGCGAGACGCGAGCGGGTCTTCAGGTCCGAGGAATCGATCTCGACCATCTTGCGCAGGGTTTCGGCCGCTTCTCTGAGCCGGTTGCGCTTCAGCTGGTCCTCGGCGACGATCTGGTACTGACCTTTCGCCTCCATCACGAGGCCCTGTTTGGCATACAGGTCGGCGAGCTTGGCGTAGGGCTCGACCACCGAAGGGTCGAGCTTGTTGATCTTCTTCCAGATCGCGATCGCCTTCAGGTGGAAGCCGTCGCGCGCGTAGAACTCGGCGACCTTCGCGTACTCGTCGCCCGCCTCCCGCATCTTCCCGATCTTCGCGAACAGGTCCCCAATCTTGTTGATCGTGTTCCAGTCGCGCGGATTGTCCTCGAGCAACTGGCGATACAACGGGATCGCCTGATCGAGTTTTCCCGCCTTCTCGGCCTTCTCGGCCTCCTGGCGGGTCTTAATCGGATTGATCTTGGCCAATGGTTTATTGCCTGACGGGGTGAGGTTTTATCCGCGCGATGTTCGATTATCTCTTGAAGATTGTCAAAACAGCCAGCCGGTTCGCTCGATAAATGACTTCCGGTGAAACGGCGACGGGCCGAGGGTCCTCAGAGCATCGAGATGGGCGGCGCTCCCATAGCCTTTGTTCTCCTTGAGGCCGAAGCCAGGACAGGTGGCATCCCACTCTTCGATCATACTGTCTCGTCGAACTTTGGCAATGATGGACGCTGCCGCGATCGACACGGACAGGGCGTCGCCTTTGACGATCGCCTTCTGGGCGACACCGTCCAAAGGCTCGTCGATCCCATCCACGAGGACCAGGCGGGGAGCCACCTTCAGACCAGCGACCGCACGGCGGATGGCGAGGTGGGTGGCCATGCGGATGTTGAGCCGGTCGATCTCCTCGGCGCTCGCCACGCCGATGGCCCAGGCCTGGGCTCCTTCGCGGATGCGAAGATCGAGTTCTTCCCGCCTGCGAGCGGTGAGCTGTTTGGAGTCGTTGAGACCTGCCCAGTCGAAGGCGCTTCCCAGAATGACGGCCCCGGCGACCACCGGGCCGAAAAGAGCGCCCCGGCCCACTTCGTCGGCTCCCGCGACCGGGGTCTCTCCGCGCGCCGCCGCTTCCTTCTCGAAGCGATCGTCGCAGCGGCTCGGCGGGTTCGCAGAGCGAGAGCCCGCGTCGTCCGGGTGCTCGTCTCTCGCTCTCCTCTTTCGGCTCACGCGGAACGCCCGGAGCCCGAAACGAACTTAGGAGGCAGCCTCGGCCTTGCTCTTGGCCTTCGCCGGCTTGTCGCGAAGCTCCTTGAGGCGGAGGGCTTTGCCCTTGAGGTCGCGCACGAAATAGAGCTTCGCGCGGCGCACGTGGTGCCGCTTCAGAACCTCGATCTTGTCCACCGACGGAGTGGACAGGGGGAAGATGCGCTCCACCCCTTCGCCAAAGGAGACCTTGCGGACGGTGATGGACCGCTTCGCGCCGGTGCCGCGGATCCCGACCACCAGGCCCTCGAAAATCTGGATGCGTTCCCGCTCCTGATCCTTGTCCTTCTTGGCCTTCGCCGTCTTCGCCTTCTGCTCTTCCTTGAGAACGGACTCGCGGACCTTGACGTGGACGCGGACGGTGCTGCCCGTGCGAAGGTCGGGATGGATCTTCGGGTTGATGTTCTTTTCGATGGTTTCGATGGCGTTCATGGAGATTCCTATGGGGTCCGGGAGCCCGCGAGTTTAGCCTAGTCGTGGAGGTTTTGCCGATTCCCGCGGGCGCGCCGCGGCGACCCGCGTGGCGTCGAGATCGGGACGCCTGGACCGCGTGGCCTCCGAGGCTTCCTGCCGGCGCCAGGCTGCGATCGCGGCATGGTCTCCGGAGAGAAGGACGGCGGGGACCTTGAGGCCGCGGAAGTCGGCGGGCCGGGTGTAGTGCGGGTGATCCAGGAGGCCGTTCTCGAAGCTGTCCTGCTCGCTCGACTCATCGTCACCCAGCGCACCCGGGATCAGCCTGACGCTCGCCTCGATGACGGCGAGCGCCGGCACTTCCCCGCCCATGAGGACGAAGTCGCCGAGGCTCAGTTCCGCGGTGGCAAGATGCGTTCGGACGCGCTCGTCGATACCTTCGTACCGCCCACAGAGGAGAACCAGGCGTTCGAGGTTCGAATAGTCGCGGGCCTTGACGTGGGTGAACTTCTCGCCGCGCGGGGACAGGAGCACGATGGGACGGCTGGACGAGGGCCCCTCGGGCATCACCGCCTCGACCGCCTTGAAGAAGGGCTCAGCCTGCATCACCATGCCCGGTCCGCCACCGAAAGGCGCGTCGTCGACCCTCCGGTGGCGGTCGGTCGTGAAGGTCCGCAGATCGTGCGCCGCCACCCGGACGAGACCGGTCTCGATCGCGCGCGCGACGATCCCGTGGGCCAGAGCCTGCCGGATGAGCTCGGGGAAGATCGTGATGACGTCGATGCGGAGGGTCACGACCTGACCGTCCCCGAGGCTTTGACCCTCATGAAGCCGGCCTTCACATCCACCTCGATGATGAAGGCGTCGACGAGAGGCAGCAGCGTCTCGCGGGCCTTCGCGTCATGGATCACCAGGACCGGGGTCGCCCCGGTCTCCCAGAGGTCGGTCACGGTCCCGATCGAGTCGCCCGATTCCACCCGGACGTCGAGACCCCGGAGCTCGTGGTGATAATAGGAACCGGCCGGAAGCGAGGGCAGCGACGCCACCGGGATCCTCAGTTCGGATGCGCGCAGCGTCTCCGCATCCTCGATGGTGGCGATGCCCTCGAACTGGATAACGAGGCGCCCTTTGTGGGGGAACATCGAGGTCACCTTGAGCCGCACGGAGGAGCCGGAGGGGCGGACGACCCGGACGTCTTCAAGGGTCGCGAAACGGGTCTCGTTGTCGGTCAGGGGCTCGACCACGACCTCGCCGCGGATCCCGTGCGGGCGCAGAATGATGCCGATGGTGACGCTGTCCGCGTCTTCTTTCGGAGAACGCGGAGGTGAAGAGTTCAAGTCCTGAACACCCTCGTTTGACCCGAGGGCGAGGGAGAGGCCGGGCCTAAGCCGCGAGCTTCTCGGCCTTCTTGTGGCCCTTGATCAGGCTCTTCACCGTATCCGACGGCTGGGCGCCCTTCGAAATCCAGTAATCGACCCGGTCGGTCTTCAGGACGACCTTGCCGGGGTTCGCCCGGGGGTCATAGTGGCCGACGATCTCAACGAACTTCCCGTCTCTCCACGCGCGCGAATCAGCGACAACGACGCGGTAATACGGCTTCTTGGTGGTTCCGGTACGGCGCAAACGAATAGCGAGCATCCCCTAGTTTCTCCTGAAACGGCCTTCTATGACAACCCGGGCATGCCAAAACGGGAGGCGAGCTTCCGAAGCTTCGACCCCTTGGCGCTCTGCGCGGACATCAGTTTCATCATTTTTCGTGTCTGCTCGTACTGCTTGAGCAGGCGGTTCACATCTTC
>JAIBCN010000061.1 GCA_019694155.1 Vicinamibacteria bacterium
GCGTGAACAATCGCGCCCTGATCCAGAAACATCTCGCCACGGCGCGAACCCGGTCCGTGGACGCGGATGAGCCCGCTGACCTTCGCCACCGCGCACAATTGGATGAGGTCGCTGATGGCAGGGAGATGAAGGGCGCCCGAGAATCCACCGCTGAGGCCGGCAACCCCCGTCGTGATGGCGTCCGACAGCGCTTGGAATTCCAGCGGTTTTCCGATCAGCTGAATCGAGCGCGAATGACCGAGTTCCACTTGCAGGTTGGCGTGAGGCAACTCGGTCGTCACCACGACCGGCAGCGCGGGCCGAACCTCGCGAGCCGCCATCATCAGCTCAAGGCCCGAAAGTCCCGGCATTTTCAGGTCTGTGATCAGAATCTGGGGCGGCCGCTCGCGGATCGCACGGAGGGCGTCCGCGGAGTCCGTAAAGGAACGCAGATCGACGTCTGGCCTTTCCTGCCTCATTCTCCCGGTCGCCCAATTGAGGATCCGGGCCTCGGCGTCGACCATCACCGCGTCAATCACGCGGTTCCCACGGCGCCGGGGCAGGCGCGATCGGAGGGGGCAGGCGGCAGATGGGAGGTCATGGAGCTGGGAGTCGTTGTTTCTGAGGCTTCAGTTGCGGCAGGGAAACGGTTCGCGACGGCGACACCGAAGTCAAGCCTCACCGAATGTGCTCGGCACGAGGGCTTCGTGCCTCGTACATGCAAGGCCGATGCCTAGGTTTGAAAATGAAAACCAATTCCCACAAGTGACGGAGAAACAGGGTGTTATCCCAGGATTGCTCCCGAACCTGATGCCTTGCTTCCCGGCGTCGCGATCGGTCGCTGGACAGGTTGTCCGGTTTCCGTAAACGCTTCAGGGGTCAAGGAGAGGGGGGGCACCCTTCCAAGGTCCGGGCCAGCGAGACGCGCAACTCGCCCGTCCAGCTGATCCGAGCCGAAGACGATGCGGCCGCTCGCATCGATGACCCGCAAGGCGCGAAACGAACGGCAGCTTCTCCATCTGTCCGCGAAGGAGCTCCTCGGAGGACGCGGGGTCGAGCTCACCGCTTGGCCTCGAGACTCCGGAGACCGACGGCTGCCATCTGCAGACCCTGATCAACCGTCTGAAAGGTCCACATGGTCTCCTCGGCGACCACGTGCGCATACGCATTGGTCAGGCGTTCTCCGCCGAGCAACGCCTCGCTCCGGAGCGAGGCCAGGGCCCAGAACACCAGAAGGCCCGAGACCAGAATCAGTGTGACCCTTATTCCCCTTGGGAACCAATGAGCGCAAAAGGCCCTGGCCGGATCACGGAAGCCGCCGGTCGTTCGATGTACACTCGGCCCCAAGGAGCGTCCCCATGAAGCGAGCGATCCTCGTCGTCAGCCTTCTCCTCGTCTCGGGTTGTTCGAACCTTCCTACGTCGCCCGGCGCTTCGGGGTCGACACCGGACGCCGCGACTCGGGCGCTCACCGCCGCAAACGGCATCCAGTCTGAAGGGTCCTCGACCGGCGTCGTGCGAATCAACGCGGACGGCGACATCAAGAACGGGCCGCTCGAGATCCTCCGGGTGCGGATCCGGCAGGCGGGCAACGGCTTCTACGCTCTGCCCTCCGGGAACTACCAGATACTGACGGGAACCCCGGTGGAAGCCTGGGTCGAATGGGCGTCGGACCGCGCCCTCGCTGATCCACCCCGGCTCATCATCGACTGGACGGCGAGCGACCGCGACAACATCCACTGCGGTCCCTGTTTGCTCAGCCGAACCTACAGGGATCCGGGACGCTACACCGTCACGGTCACCCTCGATGACCGGGCAGGCGGCGTGACCCGGAGGACCTTCACCTTCGACGCCCGATCCGAACTCGTCCCCCGATCGCAGGTCGTGTCCGAAGTGCTTTCGCCCTGGTCCATCACCCTGCTCTTCACCAATCCCACGAACAGCGGACTGAAGGTGAGTTTGCGGTCCATCACCTGGCATCGGGGCGACACCGGGGCACAGGTGGGATCCCAGCCTGACCTTGTGAACTTCTTCGTGTTCTCCGCCGGGCAGCTGCCGGCCACGGGAACGATCCCGGGCGGCCTCACCTGCGGGCAGACCGGCGGAGCGCCCGGCTTCTTCAGGTGGATCACCGATGTGGAGGCGGGCGATGGATCCAGAAGCCAGACGCCCTTCCAGTCATCGACCTTCCCCTGCAGCTAGGCCGCCCGGCGTTCTGCGTCGATTGACATGCGTCCGTCGTCAAGCGGATACTGAGGGAGCTATGGGGAAGAACAGCGGGGTTGCGGCGCGAAAGGACGATCTGATCGTCCAGAGGCTTGGCGATGAAGCGATCGTCTACGACCGCACGTCCCACCGCGCTCATTCGCTGAACCACACCGCGGCCCTCGTGTTCGAGAAGCTCGACGGGAAGCACAGCCTCGACGCGATCGCCCGTCATGTGGGGAAGGCGCTTGGGCGCGCACCCCAGAAGGAGATCGTGTCCGCGACCGTGAATGATCTGGCCGCGGCCGATCTCCTCCGGCCCGGCGCCTCTCTGCCTCGCCGTTTGGTGCTGCGGGGTCTCGCGGCGGGCCTGGTGCCGATGGTTGTGAGCATCGCGGTTCCCCCGGCGGCGCACGCTCAGAGCTGCGTGGCGGACGGGTTCCCCTGCAGCTACCCGGGTGCTTCGGGCGAATGCTGCTACGGCCTGCAGTGCTGCGACTTCGGGTCGGGCGACATTCACTGCGCGCCTTCCTGCCCCTAGGTTCGAAGAGGCCGGAGACCGGCGCGGGCGGCTACGCGAAGAGTTTCGCGTGCTCCCGATAGGCGCGGTTCCCCGGATCCTGTTTCACGCAGATCTCGAAGTGTCGCCGCGCCTCGTCGCGGCGCCCCAGCCAGAAGAGCGCCCAGTACAGGATGGCATGAGGACCATGCCGCAGATTCTCCTCCGACTCCGAAAGACCCACGCGCGCGGGGATCGTAAGGGCGGCGGTCGCAAAGGAGACCGCACCCTGGAAGTCGCTCACGGCGAGACGCCTTCGCGCGAGGTGGAGCAGGGGATCGCGGCGCGAAGGATCGCGGCGCATGGCCTTGAAGAGCAGGTCCGACACCGCGTCCTCATCCCCAGGTGACAGGGCGGCCTGGCACACCGCGGCCATCGACAGGGTCGAGGCGCGCAGACTGTTTGGAACTCCGGTCCGGTCGACGGCGAGAAAGGCCTCGATCGCGGGCCGGTAGGCGCCCCGCATCGCCAGTTCGCGGCCAAGGAGAAACCGCCGGTCCGGAGCCTCCGGCGACGCGAGGAGGTCGAGCGCCACCCCGGCGAACTGGTGATCGCGCGTCTTCGTTCCATCGGTATGGTGAGTCACGCGGAGCCGATCCGGCGGTATCACCGTCATGCGCAGGGCCGTCCCCGCTGGCATCGGCTTGACGAAGCAGTGAGCGCGGCCATACCAGCGGGCGGCGCGCCGATCGGCGAAGTAGTCGCGATGCTCGGCGAACCAGCGTTCGCCGTGCAGGCGTCTCGTTTCGAACTTGAAGACATCGTGGCCACCGGCCTGGACCGCTGCGTCGAGATACTCCACGTCGAACGCCTCGAGGACATCGCTGCCGTCAACCTGCAGAACGAGGTCGTGCTTCGCGAGCGAGGCGACGTGATTTCTCGCTGCGCCGAGGTCAAACACCCTTTGGCCGCGCTCGAGAAGGCCGGGCGCGCCGGTAAGACCAAAGGCGCGCTCGATCCTGGTCACATCCTTCGCGGTCAGGCGGCCATTGAAGCGAACGGGCTCCACCTCGACCCGGCAGCCCGCTTCCGCCGCGAGCCTCGGCGTTCCATCGTCGCTTCCCGTGTCGAGAATCATGATCTCGCCCCCGGCCTCGCGAAAGGGCGCGAGCGACGCGAGCAGCCGGGGGAGGCGCTGGCCTTCGTTCCGGAGGACGGCGGCGACGGAGAACCTCGGAGAGGGTCGTCGGCCCCGGCGAGCGACTCGCTTCATGTTCGGGCCGCCTCGAACGGAGGCGGAGGCCCGAAGAGCCTCGCGTGGCTCGCGAAGAGAGGGTTCGAAGGATCCAGCCTTCGACATGCCTCGAAATGCGCTCTCGCTTCCTCCCGCCGGCCGAGCCAGAGCAACGCCCAGTACAGGATCGCGTGCGGCCGGGTGCCGTGGTTCTCCTCTGCCTCCGACACTCCGGTGCGCGGCGGAATCGAAAGCGCGGCGGCCGCGAACGAAGCCGCGCCCTGCATGTCCCCCAGGGCCATGCGGCGGGTGGCGAGGCGAATGAGCGGGTCGCGGCGGCTCGAGTCGCGCAGCGCGGCGCGGAGGAGGAACCCTTCGACTTCATCCTCCGAGGCTCCCGACCGGGCCCGGCACAACGCCGCCATGCAGAGGCCGGCGGAGCGCAGGGGCGGGGCGACCTGCGGGCGATCGAGCCGAAGCGCCACCTCGAGACCGGACCGGGCATGACCGCGCGCGGCGAGAGCACGGGCGAGGAAGTAGGTCCAGCGGATCGAGTCCGGATGCGCGAGCATCTCGAGGGCGGTGCCGGGAAGGATCTCGCGGGCCTTCTCCAGGGTGGTGTGATGAGAAACGCGCAAATGATCCCTGGGCAGAAGAACCGGCTTCCCCGACGCTTCCTTCGCTCTTGCCTGCACGAAATTGTGGGACCGTCCGCTCCATCTCGCCCGTCGCCGGTCGTGAAAATACCCACGCGCCTCCAGCATCCACCCCTCCGGACTGAGCATGCGGGTTTCGAAGTGGAGAATCGGAGATTCCGCGGCGCGCACGATGGCGTTCAACGCATCGATGTCGAGGGCGTCCACCACGTCGGCCCCATCGACCGCGAGCTGGTAGTCGCACCCGGCGAGGCCGGCCGCCCACGCCCTCGCGCGTCCGAAGTCGAAGAGGCGGACTCCGGCTTGCACGAGCGGCCCCTCGCCCCCGCGCGCGAACGCCCGCTCGATACGCCGGGCCTGTGCTTTGGTGAGACGCCAGTCGAAGCGGCCGGGCTCGACGAAGACCCGGCAACCTGCGGCTTTCGCCAGTTCGGCGGTGCCGTCGTCGCTTCCGGTGTCGAGGACCACGACCTCTCCCCCGCGGGCCCGGAGAGGAGCGAGCGACTCGAGAAGGCGCGGGAGCCGCGGGGCCTCGTTGCGGACGATGGTCACCACCGAAAACAGCGGACGACGTCCCTCCGCGCGACGGCGCACCGCCATCAGGAACCAGGCGGAGATTCGAGAAGGCGGACGATGGCGCGGGCCGCGTCGCGCGCTTCACCACGCGGGCTGCGGACGACTCTGGCCCCCTCCACTGCGGACGCCAGAGCGCGCAGGGCGGCCCTGGGGCGTCGCCGCGCCGGGAGCGTGTGCTCGAGAAGTCCGAGAGCGCCATCGGCGGATGAAACACTCCGGGGCTTGAAACGGCGGCCCTTCTCGAACGAGGTGAGGACCACGAGGCGAACGGGCTGGGATCGCCTTCCCACCGTCAGACCCAGGGACCGGGCGGAATGCGGCTCGCCTGGCTTCATGGGCCCTTCCTTGCGGATCGACAGCGGCTCCGCCCAGGGGGAGACGCGTCCCCGCGAGTCCAGAACGGCGAACTCGTCGGAATAGTAGACGCCGCCCTGCCCGACAAGGGCGCGAACCAGCGTGGTCTTCCCGGAGAAGCTCTTTCCCGGTATCAGGACGGCGCCGCCCGCGAAGCTCACGACGCCGGCGTGGATGAAGACGCGTCGCTCCGCGGTCTCCCCGATCTTCATCGACAGGTCGCGATCGAAGGCGCGCCGGACCTCTTCGAGGTCCAGAGAGCGCGCCAGCTGGGTCGCATCCCGGTAAAGGAGATGAAAGCGTTGAAGCCCGGGACGCGCGCCGGGGCCGCCGAGCACGAAGGAGTAGAGCGCTCGCACCACCTCTTCACGCGCGGGCCTCACCGCCCGGGGCAGCCAGCTCTTGAGAACGGCGAGGCTTTCCTCGCCGTCCGCACGGAGGCCGATGCGGACGCCATAGCAGGCGCCCGAATATCCCACCGCCCACCCGAGGCGGTCGACTTTCTCCTGTCAGGTGGAGGGACGGCTGGCGAGACGCGGGAGCATTCGCCGCGAGCGCCTCTCGGCTACTTGATGCAGACGGCGCGGACCTGCTTCGCGTCGGTGCGGCCGTTGACGGCTTTCATCAGACCGTCCTGGAGCAGGGTGCGCATGCCGTCCTTCAGGGCTTGAGTACGCATCGCCTCGACGGTGGACTTCTTCTGAATGAGGCGCTTCATCTCGTCGGTGGCCACGAGGAGTTCGTGGATGCCGACGCGGCCCTTGTACCCGCCGCCGCCGCACTTCGGACAGCCCTTCGGACGGTAGAACGTGTGTCCCAGAGGGGCTTTGAGCTCCGGCCAGAACTCGGCGCCGTAGGCCTCCATGATGCCGTCGTATTCGAGTTTCTCGGCCACGTACCCTTCCTTGCAGTCGCCGCACAGGGTGCGAACGAGGCGCTGGGCCATGATGCCGAGGAGCGCATCCGCGAAGTTGAAGGGATCGATGTCCATGTCCATGAGACGGGTGATGGTCTCGGGCGCGGAGTTCGTGTGCAGGGTGGAGAGGACCATGTGGCCGGTGAGCGAAGCTTCGATGCCGGTGGCTGCGGTCTCATGGTCGCGCATTTCGCCGACCATGATGACGTCGGGGTCGGCGCGCAGGAAGGCCTTCATGGCGGTGGCGAAGGTGAAGCCGATCTTCGGGAACACCTGCACCTGGCGCAGTCCGTACTGCGTGATTTCGACCGGGTCCTCGGCGGTCCAGATCTTCATGTCGACGGTGTTGATGAAACCGAGACAGGAATGGAGTGTGGTGGTCTTACCGGAACCGGTGGGACCGACCACGAGACAGATGCCGTAAGGCTTGGAGAGGATGCCCTGCATCTCCTTGAGGTTCCGGTCGGAGAAGCCCATCTTCTCCATGGGCAGCGGCTTGCTGGCCGCGAGGATACGCATGACCACGTCCTCGTTGCCGCCCGCGGTGGGAATGGTGGCGACGCGAAGCTCGATGACGCCCATCGGCCCCTTGAAGCGGATCTTGCCGTCCTGGGGCTTGCGGCGCTCGGAGATGTCGAGCTTCGCCATGATCTTGTAGCGCTGGACGAGCGCGTTGCGGTGGGCGGGCGGCACCTCGAGGTGCTTCATGCAGTCGCCGTCGATGCGGAACCGGACCACCGTGGGCACCTGCTTGCCGTAAGGCTCGATGTGAATATCGGACGTGCCCTTGTTGTAGGCCTCGATGATGATCTTGTTGGCGAGCTTCACGATGGCGGTATCGGACTCATCCGCCTCGGCCTCGGGGGTACCGCCCTCGTCGCCCTCGACTTCGCTTTCCTCACCCGAACCCAGTTCGGTGATGATGGTGGCGAGATCGGCGGTGTCGTCAGGAGTCGGCGCGTCGCCCGCGTTGCCCCCCACCCCGTAGCTCCTTGCGAGGTAGCCCATGATGTCGTCCTTGAGGGCGACCAGGAACTCGTGACGGGGCGAGAGGTTCATCGCCTTGATGGCGTCGCAGCGGGTGAGGTCATACGGATCCTCGACCGCGACGAAGAGCGTGCCCTCCCTCTTCTCGATGGGCGCCGAGACGTTCTTCTTCAGGAAGTCGATGGTGAGCCGGCCCTTGATGTCGTCCGGCATCACGTAGCCCTCGGGCGGCGCCCAGAACTTGCAGTTGAAGAAGGAGGCCATGGCCTTGCCCAGCTCCTCCTTGGGCACCTTGAAGTCCTCCATGAGGATCTTCGACACGTCGACCTGGTTGACCCGGGCCTTGGTGACCGCGGCCTCGATGTCCTTCTCCGAAACCACGCCCTTGTCGACGAGCGCGCCGTACTTCGTGGGCTTGGAGCTGCGGGCGGCGCGGTGCTGGTTGTAGAAGGCGATGCCCAGGATCTTCGACAATTCCTCGGCGGCCTCCTCGTCCTTGGGACCGAAGCCGCTTCCGCCCCTCTTGTTGATCAGCTGGAGAACGCCCAGCAGGTACTTCTCGAAAACGATGGGGCAGGCCAGGACCTGGGTGGTCCGGTAGCCCGTGGTCTTGTCCCAGCGAGAGTCGAACTTGAGGTTCGGGTGGAGCTTGGCGAGTTCGGAAGGGTCGTAAGCGTTGCGGATGTTGATGGTCTTGCGGGAAAGCGCGGTGAAGCCCGCGATGGAGCCGAACGTCTTGGGCACACGGATTTCCTTCACGTCCGTGCCCGCCTTGAACATGGAAAACAGCTCCTGGTTCTTGGTGTCCAGGGCGAAAATGGTGACGCGGTCGGCGTCGACGAGGTCGAGGATCTTGTCCTTGACCTCCACCAGGATGTCCTGGATGCTGCTCGCGGAGTTCAGGGCATGGGCGATCTCGATCAGCCGCTTACGGTAGGAGACTTCGCGGGACGTGTCCGCTGTTCGGGTGGTGGACATGGGAAACGTGTGCTCCTTATTGGACTCGTCTTGAGACCTGCTTCAGCCGGGGCCCGCGTGGCGAACGCGCGGACCGAGGCCCTGAGACGGCAAGGATAGGCACCCGCCCCTTTAGCCGTCAATGCTCCGGCCCGGAAGCCTGGCCTTCGAGAGGCGGGCCCATCCTTCGAAATCGTCCAGACTAAATCTAAAAAAATGTTGAATAGATCTTAGCGGGCTGTGATTTATAATAAAGTCATAACAGTTTTGATCTAAGGAGATACCCATGAGCTCAACCTCCCTTCGCGACTTCCTCGAGATTCCCTACGACCAGCTCGAGGAAATGAACCTCGAGGTGAAAGAGGAGCGCATCGCCCGGGCGCCCGAGGGCAAGATCCGCGAGAAGCGCCTGCGCTATCTCAAGGAGGAGAAGCGGATCAAGGCGGTCACGGTGTGCTTCACCGACCTCGAAGGACGGCTCCACATGCTGGACTACGACAAGAAGTTCCTCCTCGGGTCAGCCGACAACCTCACCTTCGACGGGTCCTCGGTCCGCGGGTTCACCGCCCAGCAGGAATCGGACCTGCGCCTCGCCATCGACTGGGCGTCGTTCTACTGGCTGCCCTCGGATGTCTTCGGCCCGGGCAAGGTGCTGGTCTTCGGCGAGGTCCTGGATCGGGACGGCGAGCCCTACGTGGGTGACATGCGCGCGACCCTCAAGGCCTACATGAAGAAGCTCTACGACAAGGACGGCACGGTGTGCCACGCCGCCAACGAGATCGAGGGCTTCCTCTTCAACGGGCGCGACGCGGAGCGCCGCTACCACGAGACGGGCAGGTTCGACTTCATCTCCACCGGCGGCTACTACCACTCGCTGCCCGGCGACGCCCTGCGCCGTTTCATCGACCACGCCGCCGAAGTCCAGCGCGCCATGGGCTTCCAGAACGAGAAGGACCACCCCGAGGTGGCGCCCTCCCAGTTCGAGATGAACTACTCCTACACCGAGGCCCTCATCGCTTCCGACCAGATCCAGCTCTACAAGCTGCTCTGCCGGCAGGTCGCCCAGAACTACGACATGACCGCGTCGTTCCTCCCGAAGCCCGTCACCGGCGTGAACGGCAACGGCATGCACACGAACCTGTCGATCAACCGGAAGGGCAAGAACCTCTTCTACGACGCGAAGGGCCCGGACATGCTGTCGAAGGCGGGCTGGGACTTCGTCGACCGGATCCTCACGAGCGCCAACGACATCTGCCTCATGCTGAACTCGTCGGTGAACTCCTACCGCCGCCTCGATCCGCACTACGAGGCCCCCAACCAGATCAAGGCTTCGGCCATCAACCGCGGCGCCATGATCCGGATCCCCCTCGGCAACGAGCGAAGCAAGCGCGTCGAGGTCCGCTCGGTGGCCCCCGACGCGAACCCCTACATGGCGATCTACGCGATGCTCCGCACCGGGCTCGAAGGGCCCGTCTCGGAGAAGGACGACGATCGCAAGGAGCGCACGCGCTTCCTGCCCGACAACATCTATGACGCGGTCCGCCTCTTCAAGGGCAGCGACTTCATCAAGAAGCTGATCGGAGAGGATGTCGCCTCCAAGTACGCGGAGCTGAAGATGGCTTCGGCCGAGCGTTGCCCCAAGGCCCTCGGCTCGCTCATCAAGACCGCCGAGATCCAGTTCCACCACGAGGTCACGAACCAGTACCTCTGGAGTCAGTTCTGATTCCGTGCGGGCCAAAGGCCCGCGAACGAATCAGAAGTGCCGTCATTGCGAGGCCCGCTCCACAGGAGCGGGCCGAAGCAATCCCACCGGACGCGGCAGCGCCGGCCTCGGTATCGCTCAGACCACTCCACCGCTGTCTTGACCCAGCCCGAGACTCTCCAGGTCGAACTGACTCCGGCTCCACCCCGTGGTGACGCGAAACAATTCGTGAGGTTCATCGACTCGCTTCCTCCCGGCACAATGACGAAAGAGGAGAGACGCAGCCTATTTTCGGCGATTCACCTTGAACCCGACCCTTCACACCATCGCGTGGCCCAATGGGGCGGATCTCGCACCCGAGTTCCTTCACGCCAGGCTTCGAGTTCCGGCGTAGGCCCCTTACCGCCGCCCGGTTTCGCCAGAACCCCGAAACTCGGCTCCGGCCCCTCCGAGCCACTCACGACCGAGACCGCGGTGCAATTCGCGGTGCGCGCGGTCCACTACATGGAAGACGGCGTCCTCGCCATCCAGGGCCCTCGTCCCCTATCCTGAACCTCCTCAAGGCAGTCCTGGACCTGACCCCGCACGACCCCATCGCCGTAGCCCACAAAGGCGACGAAGACCAGATGGACGGTTCCCATCCGATGATCACCCCCCTCCCCACCAACGAGGCGGCGCTCCAGGCCCTCCAGACCCGCACCGCCAACGTGGTCGGCGGCACCGTGTGGATGTGGGCGCGCGAGGAGTTCGCGAACTCCATCGACGTCCTCTTCATCGACGAAGCGGCCCAGATGTCCCTCGCCAAGCGCGAAGCCTGCCCCGTCGTCCTCCTGGGCGACCCCCAGCAACGGCCCCCCTCCCTCACCATCCCCAAAGACCGCGGCATCTTCCTCCCCATCACCTGGCGTCTGGCCCCAACCATCGCCACCTTCACCTCCGACCTCTTCTACGAAGGCCTCCTCACCTCCAAACCAGGCCTCGAGAACCAGATCCTCACCGGCGCCAGTGATTTCGATGGCAGCGGCCTCCACCTCCTCGAAGTCCCCCACGAAGGCAACCGCAACTCTCATCTCCCACCTCACCCAAGCCCCCTCCAGTTGGATCAACGAAAACCGCGAACCCAAGCGAGTGACCGGCGAAGACATCCTCGTGGTGGCGCCGTACAACGCCCAGGTAACCCGCCTCACCGAACGCCTAGCCCCGACCGGCGCCCGGGTCGGCACGGTGGACAAGTTCCAGGGCCAGGAAGCCGCGATCGTCATCTACTCGATGGCGACCTCACGCCCCGAAGACGCCCCCGCGGCCTGGAGTTCCTCTACAGCCTGAACCGCCTCAACGTCGCCACGTCCCGCGCCCGCTGCGCCGCCATCCTTGTCATGAGCCCCCGCCTGTTCGAGCCCGAGTGCAAAACGCCCCGCCAGATGAAGCTGGCGAATGCGCTGTGCCGGTTTCGGGAGATGGCCGCCCACGCTCCATCCACCGCGATGAGCTGACTGGACCACTTGACGTCGCCGTCATTGCGAGGCCAAGTCCGTTGGTACCGGGCCGAAGCAATCTCGCCCCCTACGGCCCGCCCACGACTGCGCAGCCGCAACACCCCCATACGAACGTATCAAATTGACGGATCGGTGCGAGAAACGGTCCTCAAACGGACACGGAGTCTCTTAGCGTTTCTCGATGAGTTCTTCGATTGATGGCGCGCCGCTCGCCACCTCGCATGGCGTGAGGCCCGAAGAGAAATGGGCAACTGTGGAAAGGGGCGTGGGTTCGGTCCAGGCATTCCTTTTTCCGGAAGACGCGGCCTCGCTGGTGCCTTCCGGCCCGGAAACCGCGGTCCTCGGAGGGGCCACTGAGGATACACGCCGCATTCATAATTCGCAGTCGGGAGCGGATTGCAGCGCAACTGATGTAGAAAGGGCCGACGCTATTCGGAGGCAACGGCCCGCAGCACCAAAGATGAAGAACATCAATCGCCGACAATCCAGAGGTGGCCTCTTCGCGACGAAGCGGAGCCCTGACGAATTGGACCTGTTCCGGAGCCGCTTGGCGGGAGCGACTCGCAAGGGAAAACCCTATCGGCTCATTGACTTGTTCTGTGGCGCCGGAGGGATGTCTCTCGGTTTTGTGCAGTCCGGCCATGGATTCAAGCCAATTTGGGCCAATGACTTCGATTCGCATGCCGCCGCCACCTACAACCAGAACTTTGGCGCTCACTGCACGAACGAAGACATTGTCGACGTGCTCGCTGACCCCGCGTTTACCGTTCCCGCGGCCGATGTCGTCATTGGCGGACCACCTTGCCAGGGTTTCAGCTTGCTGAATAAGGGGCGAGCGATCGACCCTCGAAAGCAACTGTGGCGGCCTTTCATGGACGTTGTTGAGAGGTCGGGGGCATCCATCTTTGTCATGGAAAATGTCCCTCAACTCCTCAACTCCGTGGAGCACGGTGAGATCGCAGGAGTGGCGGAGCAGATGGGATTCAAGTTGGACTGGGCGGCGCTGTGTGCAGCTGACTACGGCGTGCCCCAGGTGCGATGGAGAGCATTCATCATCGGTAGCAAGTCCGTCGAGCCGTCAACACAGTTTCCTCCCCGGCGAACTCACGTGGCTGCTGATCGGAGCTCACGCCGAGCCTTCAAGACTGATGACATTCCGGCAGTCGTTCAGGCGGCGCCGTATCAGACCGTTCGCGACGCCATCGGCGACCTGCCACGGCCCAGTGGAACCGAGATCAAGGAGATTGCCCCGCCACTAGATCTTCATTTCGGGCGCCAGCCCACGGAGAAGAGCCTCAAGAGATACAAGGCCATTCCAAGAGAGGGAATGAACCGTTTCGACCTTCAACGAAACGCGCCGGAACTGACGCCTGCGTGCTGGATCCGGAAGACGTCCGGGGGGACAGATCTATTCGGGCGGCTTTGGTGGGATCGGCCCTCCGTGACAATTAGGACGGAGTTCTACAAGCCGGAGAAGGGCAGGTACCTGCATCCGCAACAGCATCGGCCGATAACGCACAGAGAGGCGGCGCGGTTGCAGTCCTTCCCGGACGAGTTTCGGTTTCTCGGCACGAAAATTGAGGTGGCCAAGCAGATCGGAAACGCCGTGCCGCCAGTCTTGGCTTCTCGAATCGCTGATTGTGTGGCGGCGTTGCTGCTCACCCGCTAAGGCAGCAAGATCGGTGACCGATGTCTTCTCTCGAGTCGAGCGAAGCCGGATCATGCGCGGAATTCGGACCAAGAACACAAGACCCGAACTGCAGGTGCGGTCGGCCATCCACAGGATGGGCTACCGCTTCCGCCTGCACCGTCGCGACCTGCCTGGGCGCCCTGATATTGTCCTTGCTCGACATCAGACTGTGGTGTTCGTGCACGGTTGCTTTTGGCACCGGCACCGGCGTTGCAAGCGAGCTACTATTCCTCAGGCAAATCGGGCGTTCTGGGCTGCGAAACTGACCAAAAACGCCACGCGAGATCTTCTGACCGTGAAAACCCTGAGAAGACTCGGCTGGCGGGTCCTAACGGTTTGGTCCTGCCAGACCAAGGATCCGCATCGTTTGGAAGAGACACTCAGAAAGGCTCTCCCTAGTGACTAGAACCGAATCCCCGGAGGACGCGAAACGAGCGCTCTCGGAGCTGGTTGCCAAGTTCGACGCATCGCTCGTCGACGATGTGCGGCCCAGAGTCCTGCAGCTGATACCGATCCACCGGGCTCTCAGGAGACTCGGTGTCTCCTACTTCCCGGACGCCTCCGATGGTGCCGCCCGTGATCGGATCCTGCAGTACTTCCAGCGGTATCCGCAGACTGTCATCAACGGGAAGGAGTTGATGATCGTGGCGGGAATTCAGGAGTGGGCGAGGCGACTTCGCGAACTCCGCGTTGAGTTCGGCTGGAAGATCATGAGCGGAAAGATGCTCGCCGAACTCTCTGCCGAGAGTGCTAAGGCGGGCGAGCCGGAGCCGCCACCTTTCCCTGGAGTGAAGCCGACCGATTACGTTCTGGTCGACAAGGTTCAGGACAAGGAAACGGCCACTCGCTGGCGAGAAGCGAACTCGATACGCAAGCGAAAAGACCTTGCCGTCGCGGACAGAATTCTGGCGCTGCTCAAACTGAATGTTGGGAAACAGGTAACTGGCGAAGAGCTACGCAACGTCGCTGGCCCCAGGGAATGGACCCGACGGGTCAGAGAGCTCCGAACAGACTACGGCTGGCCGATCTCCACAAAGCCCACCGGTCGTCCAGACCTACCGATTGGCGTCTATGTGCTGGAGAGCCTGAATCAAGCGCCCGAGCACGACCGAAAGATCCCCGACCCAGTCAGGAGAAAGGTGCTCCTCAGAGACGGTCATAAGTGTTCGCGGTGCGGCTGGTCACACGGCAGTTGGAACGCATCTGATCCCCGGAACCTTGAGGTTCATCACGTTGAACATCACGCGCAGGGCGGCAGTAACCTCGAAGAGAACCTCCTAACCTTATGCAATATTTGTCACGACGAGGAACACAGGCTGCACCGCCGCCGGTAGAAGCCGGTGCTTTCCCTCAGGGCACAGGCCGGTTCTATGCCCACTGAAGATCCAGACGCCTCCGGGTCCTCGAATGTTTCACACGGCGAACGCAAACGCGTAGTTGCCGTTGGGGAACCGGATTTGCGGCCACCAGGCGCCGCCTGCACCAGCCTCACCCTTCGTCCTGAGCAGAAAGAGTGTCAACTTGTCGTCCGGCACCCGTCCGTCTTCACCACCGGTCAGGATGCCCTGGGTCTCACGCCGGTTCTTGTCGAGGGCCCGGTCACGATCAACGTAGACATAGCCCTCCGCCTGCTTCCGCAGGTTCCCAAACTGGGTAATCGACTCGGCAACGGCGATAGGGTCCCAGACCATTTCTGAGGCCTGGGGGTCCGGGAGCGTCAGTTCGATCAGCCCGCGCAACTCTGCGAGCGGTAACTGGACGTATCCCTTGTCTTCTATCTTGGCGAGCCGCGCGTCCAGTTGCCGCGTCAACGCCTCGCTCGCCTTGTCTCGCACCACATTCGCCGGGTTGTAGATGCTCCCCCCTGCATATGCGCCGATCGCGCCCGGTGCCAGTACATTCTTCCTTGTGGGGCTCAGTGCCCCCTCTACATAAACGCCCCGGAAGGCTTCACTGGGGCTTCGCGCGATGAGCTCGCGGAGTCCGCGCTCCATCCGGTGAACAGCACGAAACACGGTATGCAGCGCATTCGGCAAGAACAGGCGCAGAAGGCCGATATCGGCCTTCCGATACCCGTACATTCTCGCGTGCTGAAGGACGGTGTCCGCTTGCGGCTTCTTTGGGTGACGCCCGTAGTAGCTGACGAGAAGGTTCTTGATAGTCACCCCCCGGCCCAGCTTGTTGCCACCGACAAACAAGTTGTATGGAGAGCGAACTGCAACATCCTCGTCCGTCTCGCCATTTACTAGTTTGACGGTGATGCCTGGCGAGAAGAAGGCGATCGCTTCCATTAGGGCGTCAAAGCCGGGCTTCTGCATCGCAGGGTGGGTGGTCGCTAGATCGTCGAAGGCCGCCCTGAGTCGCCTTATCAGGGCAGGATCCTTCGCGCGCGCGTCTCTCGCCAGCTCGATCTGGTACTTTCGAAGTAGAGCCTCTATATGCCGATGGTCATCCTTCCGGGTGCTTACATGGCAAAGGAACGCACAGTTTTGATCGACCTCAAGAAGCCGTTTTTGGGTCGCCCCGACCATGAAGGTATCCAGCGCCAGGAGGAGCGATGCCGGAATCTCGAGCGTAGGCGTGGGCTGGCCCCCCGACGTCAGTCTCGCGATATCGGCCAATGGGAACTCCCTGATGAGGGACGACGCGTCTCCGAAGAACTCTTCCCCTCCGACGTATCCCTCGCCGGGGTGACTCAACACCGTGAATTCCGGGCGGAAGTCGTGACTTGGGGCCTGAAGAAAGAGCGCCTGCGGCGTGGCCGTAACCTGGATATAGGTGTTCTTCTCGAAGAACCCGCGGAGCTCAACAATGCAGTCGTTGATCCGACTCCTGGTGCCGTCAGCCTTTCGCTCGCGAGTGTTGAGGCTCGCCTGGTCCGCTTCGTCGTCCATGATCAGGCAACTCAGGCCGCGGACGTTTCCTTTCTTGAAGTTGTCGATAAGGGTTCCCAGAAGGCTCGCATTCTTCGTCATTACGATGGCGCACGTGCCGCTCTTTATTCTTCTAAGGAACGAGTCGCAATCTTTGATGTCGCCTTTCCCAATGATGCCCATCCCTGGAAACGCCTCTCGTACTCGACCCAGCGTCTGCTCGTACAAGGGATCATTGTCCGAGGTCAGAATCAGAAGCGTCCTGTAGCCCTCATCCGCGCCCATCGCGCCTGTCGCAGCGAGGACACCGGTCTTGCCGCTTTGCACCAAGCCATAGATGAGCCCATTCTTCTCTTCCGCGCCCCCGCTGAGCGGGTTCGCCCATTTCCCCGCAACTTCGACCGCGGTGTCGTGGATCTCTGCGACCTCCTCCTTGTTGGCGATCTGCTTGCTCAGGAGATGCAGCACCTGCTCAATGTGGTTCATGACCTTCCTCGGTTGGCTATGAGTCGCGGCCAAAGGGATGGAGCGATCTTTCGGTCGAGCGCGCCATCGGGGCCAGAAATAGTGTAGTGCTGGCCGTGGCGGCGCGAGGACGAGAGGTGGATCGAATTGTCACCGGAGCCGGCGATATCGCAAAAGGCCCCGTACGCAAGGAGGGCGACCCCATCGGAGCCGCACACAAGTGCCATCACTAGCTCGGACACCTCCGCCCGCTTCTTCAGGAGTGCCCGTTCATCGGGCATAAACGTGAACGCCCAAGGGCTCCTCCCTTTCGTGCTGTATTTGATATGCAGCACGAGGTCATTATTGGCGATGAAGAACGGATCTTCGTATTTCAGATTGATGGCTCCACCGCCACGCACCAGCTGGTGTATCGCAGCGCCTTCGTAGAACTCTTGTTTCTTGATTGCCATCCTAGTTCCCCGGTTCCTCGCCCTGCATTGCCAGCCGCCGCGCAACGGGTCGTCAGTGCATAGCCACTCGAGACGGTAGACTAGCGCAGCCCGTCCAGGTTGCGATGAGCGCTGATGGAATTCGGGGTGGGTTCGGGGCGCGACGCGCAAGGGTCGCCAGCCTTGCGGACCGGGTCGTTCGGAAGCGAGCCCGCACAAACTTGGACCTGGGGTTGAAAGGAGACGGAAGATGACGACCGTCAAGAGGCGTCGGAAGGTAACAGCCCATGTCGACCAGACCTTTGAGCTAAAACGAAGGGGCTACTCGCTTCGTCTAGACGTTGCGTCCCGCGGGAAGCGTCTCGGCAAGCTGCATATTGGGCGTGGCTCAGTCATTTGGTTTGGTCGGAAATGGAAGACGGGGCGGCGCCTGTCGTGGCTGAGGTTCGCAGCCTTGATGGAGGCATGACCTGGCCTCGCAACCGCCCGCGGACCCTACGCCGGTAACCGTCTATCACGACGAGACCAAGAGCGACGAGACTCGACTAAGGGGTCACGTCCTGCTTTTCGTTCCACACGAAGTTCGCTGGCAGGACGAACTGCCGTTGTTCGGCACTATGCGGCGATCCGTCAAGCCTCTGGAGCTAGTTCCAGAGGAAGTGTGGAAGATACGCAGGCATGCAGCCTTGGAGAAGAAGCGATTGCATTTCTCCAAACTCTCGGGTCGACAGTGGACAAAGTACGACGCTGGCCACCGGGCGATCGCCGACTTCGCGGCTGAAGCTCTGCGACGCAAGCCCTCGAAGGCGCTGGGAACCCCGTGCGCTCTGAGAGTAGCCGCGATGTTCTACGGTGCCAAAGCAGATCTGGCGATGTATGGGGGCGGCCAACGTGAGGAGCAGCATCTGCGCCACGACGAAACCGTCTTGCGGATTCTCCTTAAGGGCGCGGCGCACTATCTCTTCGGCCCAGATGATCCAATCCGCGTCGTCGACCTCGTGACCGATGGGCAGCCGGGCTACCGACCTCTCAGTTCGTCACGGATACTTCATCGGCTACACGCCGAAGAGGCTTCCGGCCGGTCACCTTTGAGAGACTATGTAAAGCTGAGCGACGACGCGGCAATCAGGGGGCACGCGACTGATCACAAGAACTTCCTACCGGGCTCCAAGGAGGATCGAGATTCGCAGTTTCTGCAGCTGGCCGACCTCTTTCTCGGTGCCATCAGCCGCTCGTGCTTTGATGCCGTAGCGCCTTGGCCTAAGCACCCACTGTTGGGGCCATTCGATGGCTCGAAGAAGGACATAATTGCTCATCCAATCCGCGAAGTGCTTGCGAAAGCAGCCCGCGGCGCCAGCTTTCGGCACGGCGGTCACTACCGGACGTTTTCGGTGGGTCAAGTCAGGTTCGGTCCCGACGCCGTCTGGTTCTCCCGACTCACGCCTAAGAACTACGACCCGCAGCTGCCCGTGCCTCAACTCGACCTAAGCTGGTCCTAAGACTGAGTCACCCCACGAGGCAGGCCCCATCGACTGAGTAAGGCTACGACCTGGCGGATGCCCGGAGCTTCGCGTACCTTGCCAACACGGCCGCCTGCACCTCGGCATCGTGCTGCGCCTCGACCAAGAAGTGCTCGATCGCCGTCTCCAGGGCCTCAAAGAAGTGGAGAAGGCCGAAGACCAATGTACCTCCCTGCACTTCGATGGGCTGGCGGTCAGGCAGGATGCTCGCCTTGAACAAGTGCCAGCTGTGTACGGTGCTGTTGCGGTAGTTTCGGTAGAGCTCGGCCGCATGAACGCGGTACTCGGTTGGAAAATGGGACTCAATGAAGCGCCTATAGCGTGCTCCGACCCGATCGGTTTGATAGGCGTAGGCGGAGGCCATGTCAACTGCGCAGAACAGGCTCAAGGCCACCACATGCCCCCGGTGGTCGAGTCCGCCATTCGCCGCGCGCGCATCCTGGATCACATTGCCGATCTCCTGCAGTACGGTTGTTCGGAGGATCTGACTGAATGTGTTGTGGAAGTTCGGACCCCAGCGCGCCGGTGCAGGCGGCCAGGTGCTGGGCTGCCAAGGAACTAGCTCTCCAGGCCTGGATGGTCCGTACTTCATCTCGGTACGTTACGCCTCCGTCCCCGGAATTGGATGGGCAGCTACGCCAAAGCCGTGGGGAAGGACTCAAACAAATCCCCCGTCAGTTGACTGGCTCTCCCAGTGGATCAGGTCTCGCGAGATCGCGTAGTTGCGATAGAGGGTGGTGGGCGAGAAGTGGCCGCTCGTTTTGTCCAGCGTGAATGCGAAGAGATCGCCGTGCTCCTCTCGGTGGACGCCTTCGCGCCAGGGGAGGGCGCGGGCCGTCTTGCCGGGGACGAACCCGGCCATGATCTCGGTTCTCGGGCATCCGGCGTGGACTCGTAGCGGGATGTCGGGATGAGTGGTCAGGGGTTGGACGGAGACGTGCCGCTTCGCTGCTACGATTCTCGTGGCCTTAGTGCCGGCTGGGATGGACGAAGCAGATCCGTAGGAGGACGAATGGGGATAGACCAATTGGGCCGTCTGGAGAAGCTGGACCTACGCCAGGCGTGGGAAAGTGAGCCAATCCATTTCACTCCCTGGCTGGCGCAGGCCGAGAACCTGCGGCTTCTCGGAGACACCATCCGAATCGATCTCGCCCTCGAAGCCGAAGAGAAGGCGGTGGGCCCATTCAGCGCCGATATCCTGTGCAAGGACACGGCGACCGGGGACTGGGTCGTGATCGAGAACCAACTTGAAAGGACGGACCACACGCACCTCGGCCAACTCCTCACCTACGCAGCGGGTCTGAATGCGGTCACGATCGTGTGGATCGCCCAGCGCTTCACCGATGAGCACCGCGCTGCTCTGGACTGGCTCAATGAGCACACCGACGAGAAGATCAATGCGTTCGGCCTGGAGATTGAGCTCTGGCGGATTGGCAACTCCGCGGTTGCCCCCAAGTTCAACATCATTTCCGAGCCCAACGATTGGTCCCGGACGGTTCAAAGAGCGGCGGCCGACGGCACGCCGATGTCTGCGCTCAAGCTCCAGCAAAAGGAGTTCTGGACGGCGTTCATCGCTCATATGGAGGCCAAGAAGAGCCCTGTTCGCTTTGGATCGCCCCTAGCCCAAGGGTGGCTGATATCCCCACTGGGGCGAACGGGGATCTTTCTCGGGTCCGTGGTGACGACCTGGGGAATGGAAACCAAAAGCTCGAGTCCAGAGATACGCGCGGAGTTCACGTTCAACAGCCCGAACTCCAAGGCTGAGTATGCGGTCTTCGAGCGAAGGAAGGACGAGATCGAGAAGGCGCTGGGATTCCAGTTTGCCTGGTACAACCCTGAGAACAAGAAGCAGTCGAAGGCGTATTCGAGGCTCGAGGCCGATTTCCGGGACAAGGCGGGCTGGCCTCAGCAGTTCGAGTGGCTCCGGGGGCGATTGGAGGCGATGGAGCGGGTGCTCCGGCCTATGGTCAAGGCGCTGCCCACGGATGTGGTTGCGAAGCCGGAAGGTGAGGAGTCTTGAAGGCAGTGGTAGTTCCGGTGCCCAACGCCCGCTACGCGAAAGGTCTAGCCCAGGTGCGAGAGGTGGCTGCCAAGTTCGGCCCCAAGGATGGTGTGTGGCAGCACATTGTTGGCCCCCGGGATCAGGTCTTTGCGCGCTTCCAGCCGCTCTTCGCTCCTGCCTACATCCCGAGGTTGACCGCGGAGGAGTTCAGACCTTTCCTCTACCTCGAGCACAACCATCACTGGAGTTCGCTGTATCGCCAGGGTTTGGGAGCGACTTCGGACTTCAAGCGCTTTCGGAAGGCGCTCGCGTTGCTGCTGGACGAGGGTCGCCCGATCGCGCCGCGTTTCACCGAGGCGCTGGGCTTGGTCTCGGGCATGGGAAAGGGGATCGCTACCGCAATTCTGACCGTCGCTTACCCCGACCGGTACGGAGTTTGGAACAACACCTCCGAGGGAGGCTTGCGGAAGACGGGGCTTTGGCCCGAGTTTCCACGCGGAGCCTCGCTCGGGGAGCGCTATGGGGCAGTGAATGCGGTTCTCCTTCGATTGGCCAAGGATCTCAAGATCGACCTGTGGACTCTCGACGCCGTGTGGTGGCGGCTGCTCGATCCCTCGCGGGTGAGCGCTGGAGCACTCGATGACTCCGGAGAGTCGAGTACCGGAGGCGCAATCGACGCAGAGCACTTCGCCCTGGAGAAGCAGCTCGAGGGATTTCTGGTGGAAAACTGGAATCGGACTGAGCTCGGCAAAGAGTGGAACATCTTCGAATCGGAAGGAGAGCCGCTGGCGGGAAATCAGTTCCCCACGGACATCGGGATCATTGATGTCCTCGCAAAGCACAAGAAGGAGCGACGCTGGTTGGTTGTCGAGCTGAAGCGCGACCAGACCACCGACCAGACCGTGGGCCAGGCCACCCGGTATATGGGATGGGTCAGGCAGCACCTCGCGAAGCCCGGTGACTCAGTTGAGGCGTTGCTCATCAGCCGCCACGTTGATGACAAGGCGCGCTATGCGGCGTCGGTCGTACCCAACGTTCGGCTCATGCGGTACGAGGTGAGCTTCAAGCTGTGGGCGGAGAAGGCAAAGGGATAGAGGCGCGCGGGTTGGTGACGGCGGGCCGCAGGGGAGAGAACTATGGTGGCTGGAAGAGGCGGGGACGCAGGGGCGGTGGACCGAAGTTCGCGGCAGGCCCGCAAGCACACGATCGGTCTCGCGGGCGAATTCCTGGTTGCCGGCGAGCTTCTGCGGCGGGGCATTATGGCGGCGGTCACATACGGGAACGCGAAGAACGCAGACGTGCTTGCTGCTCGCGGGGACCGGGCCACCAACCTGGAAGTGAAGACCACCTCAGAGGGCAAATGGGTTCTCGGCGGGAGGCTTCCCGAGTCATCAAGGAGCTTGTGGGTTCTCGTCTACCTGCCAGCAGCGGAGGCCGAGGCGCCTGAGTACTTCGTCCTCACGGGTGCTGAGCTTCGGCAAATCGTCCTTCCCCAGCACGACGCATACAACGAGCGCTACAGACAGAAGCACGGAAAGGACTATTCGGCCGCAGGCGTTGTCTCTGTCAGGCGGGAGCTAGTCGGAAGCCAACACAAGGGCGCTTGGGGCAAAGTGGACGCCCTTCTCGAGGGGCGTGCTTCTTTTCATGCCTGACGACTGGTCGCGTGAAGAAGTAGAAGCGACTGTCGCCGACTACTTCGAGATGTTCGAGGCGGAGCTACGCGGCGACGACTACATCAAGGCCGTACATCGGCGAGGGCTGGCGCGAGTTCTCAAGGCCCGCTCGGAGGCCTCGATCGAATTCAAGCACCAGAACATCAGCGCCGTCCTCGTCGATCTAGGTGCCTTCTACATCGAGGGCTACAAGCCCCGGTTCAACTACCAACAGATTCTCTTTGAGTGTGTCTCCGACCGGCTGGCGAACAGCCCGGCGCTCTCAGCACTGGTGCGTGAGCGTGTAAGTCAGCCGGCAACTGTGCCGGACGTTGAGGACATACTTGCGGCCTGGGTGGATCCTCCTGTACCGGACCCCGACCGGGACCGCTTTCGTCGAACGGTCGCAGCTGAGGGGAGGCCCCCGCGCGCGGGTGTCGACTACGCGGCAGTGGAGGCGAGCAATCGGTCCCTGGGAGCTGCCGGAGAGGAGTTCGTGGTGCGTTTTGAAGTTGCCCGCCTGATTCGAGCCGGCAGGGAGAGTCTCGCGAAGAGAGTCGAGCGGGTTTCTGAGACTCGTGGCGACGGTCTCGGCTTTGACATCCTGTCATTCGAGGAGTCTGGGCAGGACCGGCTGATTGAGGTCAAGACGACAGCCTACGGACAGTTGACGCCCTTCTTCGTGACTCGCAACGAGGTCGCGGTTTCACAAGCAGAGCGCGACCGGTTCCACCTTTACCGAGCGTACAACTTTCGCAAGGCTCCCCGGCTGTTCTCGAGACCGGGACCACTCGAGCATTCGTTTAGGCTTGATCCGTCCTTGTACGAGGCCACGGTTTAGTTGAGGTGGTACCTTCCGCCACCAGCTAGCTAGCCGAAAACCTCGCTCGCCGTTACCGGCTTCCACTGCTGGCCATCCAGCTCAAAGAGATCCAGGCTCCGCCGTAGGCGCCACGCCGCGAGCACAACTCTCCTGGCGCGGTGATGCTTCGCCACCCTCAAGAGGCGAACGCCGTCTTCCGCCGTGGGAAGAGGTGCCGACCCGCCCTTTGTCTGAATCAGAACGATCTCGAACAAGCCCCCGCGCTTTAGGCCCTCGCCTTCCTTTCTATGGTCCTTTCTTATGGCCATCAGGTCTACGATGCCTCGTGACTCAGCCTTAGTTCGGCCTCCGAAGTCGACAATGGTCCACCGCGCGCCCGTACGGCGGCTGTAGGTGACCAGCCACTTCGTCATGGTGCGAGCCCACTTCGCCGTGTGCTGGGCTCTCTTCCCCGGGCTTTTCGCCATTTATTGTCATGGCCGATCGTACGCTGGACAGGCCATGCTGTCGGGGATGAATCGGGCCATAGCCAGGGTCTCCTGGGGCGCGGTCGCCGGGACGCTGCGGGATTGCTTCGTCGCCTGTGTTTCGATGGGCTCCTCGCAATGACGGCGGGGCGAGACTTCTAGCAAGGGGCGTTGGAGTCGTTGGTGAGCAGGCGGCGGTAGGTTTCGATTCGCTCCATGTCGTCGAGGTGGAGGAGGCGGCCGCAGGCGCGTCGGAGGGTTCGCTCTTCTGGGCCAGCGGGCAATAACGGGAGGCCGGCATCGGCGCGGAGGTCTGACCACGAGCGGCCATTGCTGTAGACGTCGTCGAGATCCGAGCCGCTCTCTTCGAGATACTGCGCGAGGGTCACGGACTCGCGGCCTTGGGCGATGCGGCGCAGCTCCGCGACCTTGGCGGGCCACGTCGAGGGGACGGCTTGGCCCGAGGCCAGGCTTTCGCCTGCCTAAAGGCAGGCTTCGCGCTCCTTGATGCTTCGAAGGACGATCTCCGAGGCGACCGGGTCGAGTTCCATGTGGCAGCCGGCTGGGAGGTAGGGGAAGCCCTCTCGGATGCGCTGCTCCAGTTCCTTTCTTGTGCCGCCGAGGAGCGCGCCGAAGCGTCGATCGAATCGGAACTCTTTGCGGTGGTGGCCTACGAAGTCGAGGACGGTGCAGGCTGCCTTGCCCTCGGAGCGGCGCAGGCCTCGGCCGAGCTGTTGGAGGAAGAGGGTTGGGCTGTCGGTGGGGCGGAGGAGGAGGAGGGTGTCCACTGCCGGGACGTCGACGCCCTCGTTGAAGAGGTCCACCGAGAAGACCAACTACAGGACGCGCGTCAGCTCGTCTACCGTCAGGTTGGCCTGGCGCAGGATGGCCCGGAGTGTCCCGCGGTCAAGCTGTCGGTGATTTGGGACGACCGTCTGAGCGAATGGCTCGGCTCGCCGCATGATCATGTGGCTGCCCTGCTGGCGGCGAAGCGTGAATCCGAGCTTCTCCAGGGCGCGGACAAGCTCCGCGCCCGAGATTTGCGGCAGTTCGCTCATACCGCCAGGAGGAGCGCGTCGAAATGCTCCGCTGGCACCGGGAGTCCGTCATCCTTGAGCGCGAGGACGTAGCCCTCGATGGCTTCGCGAATGTTCTGGACAGCGGCTTCGCGTGTGTCGCCTTGAGAGACGCAGCCGGGAAGGCTGGGGCATTCGGCAACCCAGAAGCCGTCCTGGCCGGGATAGAGGAGGACTTGTCGCACGTCCAGAGGATAACTCTCAGGCGCGGCCTGCGGGATTGGTAGTGGTGGCAGGAGGTTGCGGTGGTGGCCGTTCTGGCGCGAGAGGGCGATGAGTTCGAGGAGGCGCTCCTGGAATGGCTCGAGGTGAACGTGGAGCGGGCTCAGCATCACGGCGGGGCCGGAGCCACAGCCCTGCCGATGGGCCTCTCGTCATCCCGGCGAAAGCCGGGATCTAGCGCGAACGGCCGTCCGCGGCCGCGACTGCGCGGATCGCGCGGACCATGCCTGGTTTCACCTCACTGAGGGCGCACACCGGTCACAAGGGAACACCAGGTCGCGGGACGGAAACGGCCACGTCGCGGTCTCAGACGGAGTGTTCGCGCTAGGCCCCAGCTTTCGCCGGGGTGACGGATGGGAGTCGCGTGGTGGTGAGGTCGTAGGAGACGAAGATTATCCGCCGGTGTAGGTGGTGGTGAGGACGCGGAGGGGGTGGCCGGTTTCGGTGTGCTTCTTGAGTGCGGTCATCATCGGGCGGATGCCGCTGCGGCGGATGAAGGCCATCACTGGCGCCAGCCGAGCCACTACGCGGTCGATTGGCCTCTCGTCATCCCGTCGAAAGCCGGGATCTAGCTAGCGCGAACGGTCCGCTTCCGACCGCGACCTGGATGGGACTACGAGGGGCGCCGACTCTCGTCTGTGCGGTCGGATGTGGGTAGTGGAGGTACGGCACGTCGCGGTCGGAAAACGGAGCGTTCGCGCTAGGCCCCGGCTTTCGCCGGGGTGACGGTTCTGGCGCCTACGCCTGGGATCGCCTTGTCGACGAGGTCGAGGATCTTGCGGGCGAGTGTGATTCCCTCGGCGACGCGGTCCTTGTCTTTGAGGCAGGCCAGGGCGTGCTTGACCACGCGTCCGAGGTGGAGGGAGAGCGCGAGCCTGCCTAAAGGCAGGCTTCGCGCGGTGTGGAGTTGCGCGCCGACTTCCTGCAACCGCGCTTCCAGGGCCTCGGTGATGAGTTCCTCGTAGAGGCCGCGGGGGAGGGACGGCATTGGGGGGATTGTAGGGCAGCGGGCCTACGGCGTAGGCTCACGGGCGAGCCCCGGTGTAGATTCAACCGGTCCTCAGGAACACTTCATGAACTGGCGAGAACACGTCTGGATTGACGCGGCGCGGATGCACGGAACACCGTGCATGAAGGGGACCCGTGTTCCCGTTCACGTGATCCTTGACAATCTGGCTGCGGGCGAGACGCCCGAGACCATCCTCGATCAATACCCTTCATTGCGCCCGGAGCACATTCCGGCCGCGCTCGCATTCGCCGCTGAGCTTGCCCACGAGCGGGTAGTACCGATCCCCGCCTGATCCTTGCGGTTCAAGCTCGACGAGAACATGCCGCGGCGAGCCCGCGAGCGTCTCGAGTCTCTGGGCTTCGATGTCCACGACGTTCATCAGGAGGGGCTGTCTCAGCGCTTGATGAGCCGATCCAGCAGGCGTGTGAGCGGGAGAAGCGCATCCTGATTACGCTCGATACGGACTTTGCCGACACCCGGCGGTACAACCCGGCCAGGTCACCTGGCGTGATCGTCCTGCGGCCGCCCTCTCAGGCCATCGCCGCGGTCGTGGCGTGTCTCGATGGAGCTATCCGGGCGCTCGCGACCGAGCGTATCGAGGGAACGCTTTGGATCGTCGAGGCAGAGCGCCTTCGGATTCGGGACCACCCCGGCGACGTCTGATCGCTCGTTTACGCGGGCACCTGCATTCCGTCATACATGAGGGCAGGATCTTGCGGGCGAGAGCGATTCCCTCGGCCACGCGGTCCTTGTTTGAGGCAGACCAGGGCGTGCTTGACCACGCGGAGTCCGCCGGACTGGGCCCTCGCAACGAAAAAAGGGCGCACCCAAAGGTGCGCCCTTGTTTCCGGCTGGCGGACTCTTACGAGTCCGCTCCGTAGCTGCCGCCCGTGACCACTTCCTCGGCGCCGAGGTCGGGCTTCGAGTAGTCCTGGTCGAAGGTCTCCTCGCGGGCCTCGTAGACCTCCTCGGGGATCTCCACGCGCTGGTAGTACGGCATGCCCGTGCCGGCGGGGATGAGCCGGCCCATGATGACGTTCTCCTTGAGACCGCGCAGGTGGTCGACGCGGCCCGAGATGGCCGCCTCGGTGAGCACGCGCGTGGTTTCCTGGAAGCTCGCTGCCGAGATGAACGAGTCGGTCGAGAGCGACGCCTTGGTGATGCCGAGGAGGATCCGCTTGGCGCCCGCGGGGGCCTTCCCGGCCGCCTCGAGCTTCGCGTTCTCGCGCATGAAGCACGAGGGCCCCCGATTCAAGGTCGGCCGCGCGCTGAGTTATGACCGCAGCGAGTCGCGGGTTTACGGCGGACGGGCGTTCATCCGACGGCCGAAAGAGCACAACGCTGGGCCTGTCCAGAACGCCGAGGGCGAGGATCTCCCCGAAGTCGAGGTCAAATGTCAGGACGACGCTGGAATCGCGTCGAGCCCATTCCATGATTTGGAGGTCGGGCGCGCGTTGCATGCCGAGGGAGCGAACGTGGGTTGCCTCGTGGCCCGCTTGCCGGAGAAAGACCAGGGTGGTTGGCGAAATGCCGGCGTCAGCGAGGAAACGCAAGCCTGTTCAGGCGTGCAGTGGATGGACTTGGTCTTCGGCAAGGACGGCTGCGTACGCCAAGGCCTGGCGGATGTCCTCGATCTCGAGGTCGGGAAGGTCCGCCACGATCTCGGCGGGCGTCATCCCATTGGCGATCAGATTGACGATGTGGGCGACGGAGATGCGGAGCCCTCGGATGCTCGCGCGCCCGGCCAACAGGTTGGGGTCTTGGGTGATGCGATCGAAGGGGTTCGCCATGGCTTGCTCGACCGAACTCTACCGCAGGCGGCCGGTGAACCAACCGGAAGGCGTAGCTACGGCCGAGGACGCCCATGAGTACGAGTACGCGACTCGGGACGCAGGCCAAGTAGTTGATGAGCTTGCTTCGGCCCGGTACCAACGGAATGGGGCCTCGCAACGAAAAAGGGGCGCACCCAAGAGGTGCGCCCTTGTTTCGGCCGGCGGACTCTTACGAGTCCGCCCCGTAGCTGCCGCCCGTCACCACTTCCTCGGCACCCAGGTCGGGCTTCGAGTAGTCCTGGTCGAAGCTCTCCTCGCGGGTCTCGTAGACCTCCTCGGGGATCTCCACGCGCTGGTAGTACGGCATACCGGTGCCGGCGGGGATGAGCCGGCCCATGATGACGTTCTCCTTGAGACCGCGCAGGTGGTCGACCCGGCCGGAGATGGCCGCTTCGGTGAGCACGCGCGTGGTTTCCTGGAAGCTCGCGGCCGAGATGAACGAGTCGGTGGAGAGCGACGCCTTGGTGATGCCGAGCAGGATCCGCTTGGCGCCCGCGGGGGCCTTGCCGGCCGCCTCGAGCTTCGCGTTCTCGCGCATGAAGCGGTAGAAGTCCACCACTTCGTCGACCAGGAAGTCGGAATCCCCCACTTCCTCGATCTTCACCCAGCGCATCATCTGACGGCCGATGACTTCGATGTGCTTGTCTCCGAGGGAGCGGAGGCCTGAAGGAGCCGAAGGCGACGAAGGCATTCGCTCCACCTCGGCCGTGAAACGAGCGCTTGGGTCGAGGTCCGAAGGACCGAGGCCCTGCATCCCACGTGACACGAGCCCCTCCCCCGCAATCCGTCCGGGGATGGGGAGGGGTTTGGGGTGGGGACTCAACAAACAGATGGTAGATAGGCGAGATGCGACTGCCCTCCTGCGTGGCGGCGCAGCCGCTAAGAGGTGCGAGCGGCGGCGACGCGCCCGCCACGCCCTCAAGAGGGCTCGGCCTTCGCCTCGGCCGGCCCCATCCGCTCGACGAGCTTCGTCAGCATCTGAACGCAGCGAACCGCCAGAGAGCGAGCGCGGAAGCACTCAGAGGCCGGCGTCAGGCGACGCAGTCGGAGCACGTCGGTGAGTGCCGCACATTCGGTTGCGGAGCCTCGCGCGACCCCGAAGTGGTAGCGGCGTTGCCGGCGCGAGACACGGCCGCAACCCTCCGCGAGGTTCAGAATCACGGAAAGACTGGCGCGCTCGAACTGATCTCGGAGAACGCGATTCACGGAAGGAACGAGCGTGTTCGCCATGCACTGGAGTTCGAGGGCGACGTGATAGACAGTGAGCTTCTCGGCGTCGAGCGCGTGAGATTCGTTGCCGCTGCCAGTGGCGGCGTCCTCGGCGGCCGAGGCGGCCAACGCGAGCGCGAGTTCCGCGCCGGGACGCGGACGCGAGACCGGCACGGAAACGGCCGGGGCAGAAGCCCCGGCCTGCTGAACGACTGAGAGGCCAGCGCTCATTAGCGGGACTCCTCAGCTTCGGCACGACGTCGAGCTTCTTGCTCGCGACGTTCGCGATGCATCGCCGCGAACTCAGAGCGGACAGCCCGTCGGTAGTCTTCGACTTGCTGGCGTTCGATCCGGACGGAACGCTCCGCGTCCTCGCAGAGACCAGCGAGCCGAAGGGCGAGATTGGCAGCTTCGATAGCCATGCACGGCTGAAGGACACGACGCTTCGCGCCGCAGGCGAGAGCCGATGCTGCGTCGAGAGCGGCACGACGTGCGCAGGACCAGAAGCCCAGGCGGACATTGCGAAGAACCGCAGGAACGGTGCGGTCCAGCTGCGAGTGGATGCGGAAGTCCGAAACGACGATGCGGGCGACGAGAACGCAGAGCTCTTCGGCGAGCCGAGTGGGAAGCGACGGACCATCGTCGCCGAACAGGAAGCGCTGCGTGGTATCAAGCGAGACGCGAACGCGAAGGCCGAACGGGCGCGGAGCCGTGGAGGACGGGTGCGGCTCGGGGCCCGCGTTGCGGGGCTGTGTGGTGGACGTGTGCATGAGGGTTTCCTTTCGGCAGGCCGAAAGTGGCCTGCGCCCTCCACGTCCCGACTTCACGCAGGGAGGCGTCAAGGCCCGAAGGCTTTTTTGCGCAGCAAAAAAGTGCGGAGCGCAGCGGAGCAGCCTTGACGCATCCCGAAGTGAAGTCGATGATCCGAAGCAGGCCACTCCATGCCTGCCGAATGGAAACTCAGCCCGGGACGCCGGCGCTCTCAGCCCCGCGCCGTCGGCCCCGAGCCTCACGCCGAGCGAATCGACAGCCGCGGGGACGAACGGGCGATGTCGCCCCGCGTTGCTTTCGAGAAGACTCGCGGACGTGGGCGCCCAACGTTCCGCCGAAGGAGCCGACACGGGTCGGCACGACGCAGGTCCGAGGCGCCGAGTGTCACGGCATCGACTGCCGGGGATGGAGCGGACGCAGCGCGCGCTGATGCGAGCAGGCGCCGCGGATACGTCAGGCGGTCGTAAAGGTGAACGCCATGCCGTAGCTCCCGTTTGCGTTGTGCCAGTTTGGACCCATCATCATCCAAGAGCCACCAGCGTGAGAGCTGCCCATCATTCCGCCCGTCACCCACTGACCGCCCATGGCGGGTCCATACTGGCCGCAGTCGATCACCTGCCCCGCGTGCGTCGCCATGCCGCCGCCCAAATGCATCACGTACGTGGTATGGGGCGAGAGCGGGCCCTGCGGCGTGCACGTGAGCGTCGTCCGATCTCCATTCCAGAGGCAGTTCATCGGCATGGTCGGCCCGGCGAGGCTACCCATGTGCAGATCGAAATACTGTTCCATTCCAGCGCCCATCGGTGCACTGAACCGCAACATCATGGAGGTGGACCCCGCCACTCCCGTGGCCCCGCCCAGCGGCGACACCGACATGAGGCTGGCGCCCACTGAAGAGCCGGTACCGCTCGGGCCCATCATGGGTGCATCGCTTCCGGAGCCGCACCCGACGACCAGAAAGGCCAATCCAGAGCCCAAAATAACGGCAAGATTCATCCGATTCATCGGCAGCCTCGCTTCAAGATCAAAGTGGTGCAGCAACTCCCGTGCCGCTCGTATGAACTTCGCTCCTGGTCGGTGCACAACACCACCTCCTTGGCAATCTACGCGCGCGTCTTCAGGCTATTCAGGAACGGGACCGCTCGCCCGGCGCAGCATTTGCCGGAACCGGGCGACCCGGGCGCAAGTCCTGCCGAACAGTCCATCGCATGGCCGGTGAATTCTGCGTGCGCGGTGCTCGCCACGATCAGGTGATCGTGAACTGGTCAAAGGCCGTCGATGACCCTTCTGAGCTTTATCTGAACCCGCTCTGCGGCGATCTTGAGGCGGGCGTTGTCGATGGCCTGCATGGAAGCTACAGGGTCTATGGCCGCCACCTCGACGTTGCCACTACCGAGGTCCTGCACAACCACATTGCACGGCAGCATCGTCCCGACCTTGTCCTCGATCTGCAGCGCTTCGTGAGCCAGCGTGGGGTTGCATGCGCCAAGAATCCGATACTTGCGAAAATCGACGCCGATTTTCTTCTTGAGGGTGTCTTGCACGTCGATTTCAGTGATGACGCCGAACCCCTCCATCGTCAACGCCTCTTTCACGTGGTCGAGGGTCTTCTCGAAGGTGAGGGTCAGTGTCTTGCCAAAGTAGTAGGCCATCGCGATCCTCCATCGCTCAACCCGCTCCATTGGCGCGCCAGGGAGTCTATACGCGCTCCGCTCGGAGCCTGCATTACCCTGCGACCGCCCACAGCAGTAGTGCTAACGTGAAAGCAAATTCGTTAAGGGAGAAACTTCAATGAAGGGCAAGGACGAGATCATCGACGTGCTGCAGGCAGTCCTCTGCGCAGAACTCACCGCGGTCAATCAGTACTTCATCCACGCTCGGATGAACGAGAACTGGGGCTACAAGAAGCTCGCCGAGCACATCCGCAAGGAATCCATCGAGGAGATGATGCACGCCCAGAAGGTCATCGACCGCATCCTTTACTTCGACGGCGCGCCCAACATGAGCAAGTACATGAAGATCAACGTGGGCAAGAACGTCCCAGAGCAGTTCCAGAACGATCTCGAGGTCGAGTACCAGGCGGTCCCCCGCCTCAACAAAGGGATCGAGGTGGCGCGGTCTCTCGGGGACAACGGCACCCGCGCTTTGCTCGAGGACATCCTCAGGGAAGAAGAAGAGCACGTCGACTGGCTCGAGGCCCAACTAGGCATCATCAAGGAGATCGGCGCCGAACACTACCTCGCGCGTCAACTGGAATAGCTCGCTCAGCCGCTGAGCTTGCAGAAGGCTGCGTTCGGAAAAACCCTCGGCCATCCATCAGTGCAGATGGGCGTTCGGGTTGGGCGGCGGCAGGCTGGCGAAGGCGGGATGGTCGGCGGCCCCTCCCGTCAGCACCATCGCGTAGAGGAACGGCGGAAAGCTGACGCCCTTGCGCCCGTTGACCGCGACGATCGGCGTCCCGTCTGAGGCAAAGCGCGCCGCGTAGGCGATGTCTTCCTCCAGTTGAGCTTTGGTCTCCGGGCTGCCGACGCACGACTCGAGGGCTTTTCTCTCCATGTAAGGAGCGGCGATCTGGTACACCTCAGACGTCGTTAGTTCTTTCTGGCGGGCAAAGAGCAAGCGAGCAAACGCCTCGCTCTTGGGGTGCTTGGCCAGGCAGATGCGGGCGCGGGCGGCCAGGCAGCGCACCGGGTCCGCGGCGCGCTCGATCATGGGGTTGCACTCGGCGTCGAGCGGGAATTGCCGCGCCTCGACGCTGAAGCTGCCCGGCGGCGTCTGCTCCTGCAGAGTCAGCAGGGTCTGCTGCAGGTCGGCGCAGTGGTCGCAGCGGATGTCCGTCCACTCCGTGATGTGGACCGGTGCTGGGTTGGTTCGCGCGGACGCGGGACTGCGGATGGGCTCGGCGTTTCGGTAGATGGCGAGTGCGTCCGAGAGGGTCTGCTTGAGCGGTAGCTCGAGCGAGTCCACCAGCTCTACGAGCCGCCGATCGCGCTCCGCGTCACCGGTTCCGGACGCCGCGGCGGGGCCCTGGGTGGTAACCCGGGAGATGGCCGCCCGTCCAGCCTCGGCCGCAGGCTTCGGCGTATGCAGGCCAGGATAGAGCAGCGCCACGTAGCCCGTGAACCAGGTCAGGCCAGCCCACGTGGCCGCGCGGGCCAACTGCGGATAGCCCAGCGGGGCCCAGCTGAAGAGGGCGATCCCCGCATAGCCAGCGATCAGGATGTCAGCCGCGAGGCAGCCCACACAGAACACACCCATCACTGCGCTCGCGAGCAGCATCATCGCCACGGCCGCGACTCCGATCATGGCAAGCAGACGCGTGGCCGAGACCAGCGCCGGTTGCGGCTTGCCCTCGGCCTGACGCAGCAGCGCCAACAGCGGCAGGGCGAAGGCCGAGAGGCCCCATACCAGCCCCCACCCGGCGAGAGGCAGGCCGGAGACCCGGTGGATCTGGCTCGCGAAGGGCGAGTCCCAGGCGGTCGTGCAGGAGGCCGCCGCGTCGGTCGCGCAGAAAGCGCTGCCCCCCGAGCGCGCCAGCACCAGCTGGAGCCAGAGGAAGAGGAACCCAAGCGCCGTAGCGGCGCCCAAAGCGACCAGGGCGGCGAGGCTGCCGGCACTCGGGTGGGGTGGGGAGAACGGGGAGGTTTTGTCAGCTCTCATTGGGGGGTTCTCCAGGAGTACGGCCTCGGTGTCGCCCAAGCGTACGACCTCATTGGGCCTTCGACCGCAGGAGCCGCAGGCCGTTCGCAACCACCAGCAGCGATGCCCCCATGTCGGCCGTGATGGCGGCCCAGAGCGACGCGTGGCCCAGGAACGTCAGCACCACGAACGTAGCTTTGACCAGCAGCGAGAACGTGATGTTCTGCCGCACGATGGCGAGGGTGCGACGGGAATGCTCGATGAGCCAGGGGAGCCGCGAGAGGTCGTCGGACATGAGCGCCACATCGGCGGTCTCGATGGCCGCATCACTCCCCGCGGCGCCCATGGCGATGCCAAGGCTGGCCCGGCCCAGGGCGGGCGCATCGTTGACTCCGTCGCCGACCATGCCCACAGTCCCGTACTTCGTCAGCAGCCGCTCGATAGCCCCGACCTTGTCCTCGGGTAACAACTCGGCCACGATCTCGTCCACGCCGGTCTCCCGCGCGATGTTCTCCGCGGTGCCGCGGTTGTCTCCGGTGAGCATGACCACGTGCTCGATGCCGGCCGTGCGCAGCCGGGCGACCATGGCCTTTGACTCTGGTCGCACCTCGTCGGCGAGCCCGATCAGACCGCACACGTGGGTGTCGTCTCCGACGAGGACGGCGGTGCGGCCCTGGCGGGACATGGCCTCCAACTGCTCGTGCACCGCGGGAGTCTCCTGCCCGCGTTCCTCCAGAAGGCGGTGCGAGCCCAGCCAGTACAGCTCGCCCCCGAACATGGCGGTGGCGCCCTTGCCCTGCACGATCTTGAAGTCGGGCGCGGGTTTGACGGCGATTCCACGCGCCTTGGCGTAGGCGACGATCGCGCGGGCGAGGGGATGATCACTACGGGCTTCCATGGCCGCCACCCGCTCCAGCAAACCCGTCTCGCCATGATCGTCCCAGGACACGACCTCGACGACGGCTGGCTCGCCCCGGGTCAGCGTGCCCGTCTTGTCGACCGCGAGCGCTTTGAGCCGCCCGGCCATCTCCAGATGCGGGCCGCCCTTCACCAGCACGCCGTTTCGCGCCGCCGCGGCGAGGCCGGCCACGATCGTGACCGGCGTGGAGATCACGAGCGCGCAGGGACAGCCGATGACGAGCAGCACGAGCGCCCGGTAGATCCAATCCGACCACGCGCCGCCGAACATCAGCGGCGGCGCGACGAGAACCGCGACCGCGAGCGCCAGCACGACCGGCGTGTAGATACGCGCAAATTTCTCTACCCATTGCTCGGAAGGCGCCCGCTTCGACTGCGCATCGCCGACCATGCGGATGATGTTGGCGAGTGTTGTGTCGCTGGCGGCCTTGGTGGCCTCCGCTTCCAACGCTCCGTCGCCGTTGATCGTGCCGGCATAGAGCACAGAACCCGGCGCCTTGGAGACAGGCACGCTCTCGCCCGTGATCGGAGCCTGGTTGACGTCGCTCTCGCCCTTGGTCACCTTGCCGTCGAGCGGCACACGCTCCCCGGGCCACACAACGAAGGTCGCGCCGATGGTCGCCTCCTCCGCCCGCACCTCATGCTCACTCCCGTCGGGTAGCCGCAGACGGACGGTCGCGGGGGCCAGCTCCATCAGCTTTGCCACGGCGCGCCGCGCGCGTCCGACGCTCCACGACTCGAGCGCCAGCGAAACCGCGAACAGGAACGACACCGTGGCCGCCTCGAACCACTCCCCGATTCCCACGGCGCCGGCGACGGCGATCGTCATCAGGACATTCATGTCGGGCCGCACGCGACGCGCGGCAAACCAGGCTTTGGGAAGCACGTACCAAGCGCCCGCCATGATCGAGACCGTATACAGGAGCGCGGCGAGCGTGGGCACACCTTCCGAGAGTCCCATTCCCTCGGATCCCAGGGCCCCCATCACGCTGCCGGCGCGCCATGCGTGATAGCCGAAGCCGAGTCCCAGCGCGAGGCCGCTTGCGGCCGTAACCAACGTGCGATCACGCTGCCGCGCGCCGTCTGCACCGACCCGATCGGCCCCGGCGTCTGCCCAGGGCTCCGCGGTCATGCCCGTGGCGCGAACCGCCGCGATGATGGCCGACTCGTCCGACGCGCCGCTGCCCCGAGTGATGACCATCCGTCCATTCAGAACGTCGAACGCGATGTCGCCACCCTGCCCGACCAGAGGGTGCAGGGCCTCACGCAGCACCCCGACCTCCTCGGCACAGTCCATGCCACGAACCCGGAAGCTCAAAGTGCTCATGGGAGGCTTCTCGTGTTGAACGCCGAACTCATGGCCAGCGAACTCCACCGGCTCCACCTCCAGGGGCCGAGACGAGGGTTCGGACGGTGACCAGTTCAGATATGGGCTTCAGGATCGCCACAGTCTGCCCCTTCGATCTGGACGGTCACGTGGCCAATCTTGAATTGCGCCACCGAGCGCCTGAGCGATTCAAGGGCTTCGGAACCGGCCATTCCGTCGCGCAGCACCGCGTGCGCGCTCAAGGCGTTCCTGCCCGACGTGATCGTCCACACGTGCAGATCATGCACCCGCTCGACGCCGGGCACCGCCTCCATCGCTCGACGCACCGAGTCGACGTCGACATCCGCCGGCGTGCCCTCCAGCAGCACGCCGACGGCCTCCATCAGCAGGCTCCATGTGCGGGGCAGAATGAAAAGGCCGATGGCGGCGGACACCAGCGGATCGGCCCACAACCACCCGGTCGCGGACATGACTCCGGCCGCCACGATGACGCCAACCGACGACAGGAGGTCCGAGAGCACCTCGAAGTAGGCGCCCTTCGCGTTGAGGCTCTCCTCCGAGCTGCTGCGAAGCAAGGCGACGCCGACCAGGTTGACGATCAGGCCAAGGACAGCAATTCCCAACATCATCCCGGTAGCGATCTCCGGAGGGTTTCGGAAGCGGTCGACGGCCTCCCACAGGATGAAGAAGGAGATGAGGATCAGAACGACCGCGTTCGCGAGGGCGGCGAGGATCTCGACGCGGTGATAGCCATACGTCCGCTCCGGTGTTGCTGGCCGTTCGGCGAACTTCATGGCCAGTACCGCCATGGCCAGACCTCCAACGTCGGAGAGCATGTGGCCAGCATCGGCCAGCAATGCCAGGCTCCCTGAGACGATGCCCCCGACTGTCTCCGCTACCAGGAACACCGTCGTCAGCGCCAGAACCGCGGTCAATCGCTTGCGGTTGTGCGTACGGCCCTCGTGATCGTGGCTCATTGATTCATCCCGTCGACCTTCGGTGGAAGAAGGGCGGCCTCACCGAGGTCGCCCGTCCGGATCCGGCAGGCCATGCCAACCGGGCCGCCGAAGATCTTGCCGTCCCGCTCGTGACCAGTGTACGCCGCCTTTCGTATGGCCTCGACAATGGCCACGAACTCCGCGGCCCGGCAGAAGATCTCGACTCGCATCATCGGCTCGAACGGATGCACCTCGGAGCGCTCGCCCGCGCGCGGCACGTGAGCCATGTGGGAGCCGAATCCCCCGATTTCCGAGACGCTCATGCCGGGGAAGTTTCGAATCCGGCGCAAGGCCGCCACCACACTGTCGAGTTGAAATGGCTGCACAAATGCCACGATGACGTTCATGAGGTCTGTCTCCACGCTGCCCTCCTTCACAAATGGCCTGGCCTTTGACCTGCCGCACTGCGCGGCACGGCTACACAAATAGCCGGATAGCCGGTCCGGGTTTGTAGCCCGGGTACATGGCGGCGCCGGCTTCAACACCGAGATGGTGACGAGTGGCTTCAAGGAAGACATCTCGGAAGTCAGTGGTCACCGCAAGGTCGCGCTCTTCGAAGAGCTGGTCCTTGGCCAGACCCGGCCACCGACCAAGGATCCGCCCTCCTCGCACCTTCCCGCCGAGGACAAGGGCGCAGTAACCGGACCCGTGATCCGTGCCATGAGAGCCGTTCGCGAAAACCGTGCGGCCAAACTCGGTGCTGACCACCACAACGACATCGTCCATCTTCTGGCCCAGGTCCTTGTCGAAGGCCCCGAGAGCGGAACCCAGGGACGCGAAGTCCACGGCATTTGCGGCCACTTGGCCGGAATGCGTATCGAAGTTGCCCTCCCCGCTTACGAAGATGCAGCGCGTGCCGACCTCGGCCCTGATCAGCTGGGCTGCCTGCCGAAGCGAACTGCCGAAGCCAGAGTCCGGATACGCGGCTCCGTTCGCCGGTTGCCCTCCCGCCCGCTCTGCCCCTCGCAAGACGCCAATGGCCGCAAAGATGTCCGTGGCTACACGGTTGAGGGGTGTATTCGCATACATCGCCTTGATCCGATTCTCTGCTTCGTCCTGCCAGTTCTTCGCCCTGAGACGAAAAGCCGCCAGCTCGAGCGATACCAACGCCTCTTCTGGTCCCAGATACGAAACGGGCGTGCGAGAAGAGAAGGACACGGCCCTTGCGGGGCTTTCTCCTTTTAGCGATGCTGTAACCCGATCCAAAGCGCCCGTCGGAGTGGTGCTGACTCCGGGCGTGCCAAGCTCCACGAAGTCCTGAGCTGAGAAGTGAGACCGAGAGACGTCGTAGTTGCCCACGGCATGAACGACAGCCATCCGACGCTCGGAATAGACCCTCTGCAGGGGCGCCAAACCGGGATGAAGCGCGAAGTAGTCGTCCAGTTTCGTCATTCCATCCCTCTGGCCTGGGCGGGGCAACGCCACGTCGGCCCGATGGGCGTAGAGGAGCGGGTCGCCGTAGGGTGCCACCATCGCCAACCCGTCAGCGCCGCCTCTCAGGAAGATGTGCACTAGCACCTTCTCCTTGCCGCCCGCGGCGGCGGTCGCCACGCGGGCCAACAAGGGCGAGGGCTGCAGGCCGATCCCGACCGCGGCGACTCCAGTGCCTTTCAGGAAGACGCGACGCGAGTGCTTGCTGTTCATTGTCCTACCTCCACTGCATCTCAGGGCTGCCGAGGATGAGTCCAGCGGCTTTGCCCACGATTCCGGGTTGCCCGCCGTCGACGCCTTGGACCGCGTTCAGAGTCCGGGGCGACAGGGCGCCCCCAAACACTTCACGATTGAAGAAACTCGCCACGCTGGCGGCGGTTGGGCTTGCTCCTGCGCCAAGGCCCATCGCCTGCGGAAGCCGGACGACAACGCCCCTAACGGTGTCGTTGGCAAGGTCGAGTGCGAAATTCAGCCGGTACACGTGGGCCGAGCTCCGCCAGTCGCGCCCACGATCGGACCAACCGGTGGGTGGAGTACAGAAGTAGGGCCTCATGCCCATGCGATCGAAATGCCAGTTCAGTCCAGGCTCGGCCGACTCGACGCGAGCGCCCGTCGCCCGCAGCGACGCAGCGACATACTCGATGGGCGTTCGCAGCTTGGGCGTTGCCATCGCCGCCCAGAATTCCGCGCTTGTGAACAGAGTGCGGGTGACCTCACGAAGGTCCCCGCCGGTCGAGACAAACGTCTGGGCGCACTGGTCTACGAGCGATTTGGGCGGATCGTCAGAGACAAAACGCGTGGCGAGCTTGCGGCACACGAAGCGCGCGGTCGCAGGATGAGTCCCGAGATACCGAAGGAGCTTCTCGCCGTCTTCGATTCCACCGCCTTTCGGCAGCTCCAGGCCGAAGACGCTCTTGGACAGCGGGTCGTGGTCCGCAGGCTTGAAGACGAATCGGCCGCTTGTCTTCAAGTCGTCGATGGTCCAGCCGGTGAAGCACCTCGCGGCGTCTACGACGTGAGCCTGGGTGTATCCGGCGCTTACGCCCAGCGTGTGCAACTCCAAGAGCTCACGTCCGTAGTTCTCGTTCAAGCCGCGCACGACCTTGCCGTCCGACATCGTGTTCTTCTTGCTCAGGTAGTTGTCGAGATAGAACAACATCGCAGGATGTCGGGCGGTTGCGGCCAGGAGATCAGGAAAGCGCCCCAGCACGTGGGGCCGGATTGCGTCACGCTCGTATGAGATGATGCTCTCCCTTACGAACTTGTGCTGAAGGTTCACGTTGAAGTGGTTGAACCAAAAGTCGACCAGCACTTCCTGAAGCTGGTTCGCGCCCATCACCGCGCGCACGAGCTTCGCGGTCTGGAACTGTTCCATGACATCGGGCATGCCTCGTCCAAAGATCACCCGCCCCGTGTAGATGTCGAGGACTTGAGTGATCGAGAAGGAGAGAGCCGTGAAACGAGACAGCTCCGCTTCGAGTGCCGGGTCGGCGGCGGGGGTGAGTTGGCTGCTTAAATACGCTGGAATGCCTTGCCTCATGACTGCTTGAACGGAACCGGGGCGTGGACCGAACCCGGCTCGGTTGAGCAGATGGATGGCGGCGGTTGGTCCCGGGGGTGGAGAAATAGTCATGGGATCTCCTTGGTTCTCACTCCGCGATCGCGGGGCGGCGGAACAGGCTGTAGATGGACGGCAGGACGAAGAGGGTCAACAGCGTGCAGGTGATGAGGCCGCCGATTACAACGGTGGCGAGCGGCCGCTGCACCTCCGCTCCTGAACCCGTGGCCAGCGCCATCGGCACAAAGCCAAGAGAGGCCACGAGCGCCGTCATCAGCACCGGGCGCAGCCTCTGGCCACAGGCCTGGCGGAGCACATCGAGAACCGGCAGGTCTGTCCGCGCCTCGATGTCGCGCACCTGACTCATCAGGACGACGCCATTGAGCACCGCCATCCCGAAGAGGGCGATGAACCCAACCCCGGCCGAGATTGAAAAGGGCAGGTCGCGCAGCAGCAAGGCGAACACGCCGCCCACCGCGGCGAACGGCACATTGAGGTAGATGAGCACCGCCGGGCCTGGCGAGCCGAACGTGAAGTACAGCATGGCGAAGATCAGGGCCAGAGCGAGGGGCACTACGACGGCCAGGCGCCGGCTGGCCGCCTGCAGGTTCTCGAACTGCCCTCCCCATCGAATGTAGTACCCGCTCGGAAGCTGGACCTCGCTTCGGATCTTTTCCGTGGCCTCCTTCACGAAAGACGCCACATCGCGACCTCGGACGTTGGCCTCGACGGCAATGCGACGACGCACCGCCTCGCGACTGATCTGGGAGGGTCCGGTGTCGAGTGTGATCTCCGCAAGCTGTCGCAGGGGGATGCTCACATCGGCCGGGGTGGCCACGGGCACACTGCCGAGCGCCTCCAGATCATGGGCGGTCGCGTCATCGAAGCGTACGGCCAGGCCGAACCTCCGCTGCCCTTCGAAGACGGTCGCGACCACCTTCCCGGCTCGCGCCGCCTCAACCGCGTCCAGTACATCCCGAACCGAGATGCCGTATCGCGCGCACCGATCGCGGTCCACCTGAACGCGAATGATCGGCAACCCCGTGGTTTGTTCGAGCTTGACGTCCGCCGCTCCAGGGATCGACGCAACCACGCGCGCGATGTCCTGCCCGCTGCGCGCCAAGACATCCAAGTCGTCACCAAAGAGCTTCACCGCTACATCCGACCGCACTCCGGCGATGAGTTCGTTGAAGCGCATCTCGATCGGCTGGGTAAAGGACATGGCGACGCCTGGAACCGCTTCCTCCAGGGCGGTGGCCATCTTGTCCACCAGTTCACCTTTGCTGCCCACTGTCCATTCCGAGCGCGGCTTCAGGACCACGAACGAATCGCCCAGCTCGATGCCCATGACGTCGGTCGCAACTTCGGGGCTCCCCGATCGGGTTACCACGGTCTTCACCTCGGGAAAGCGCATCAGGACGCGCTCTATCCTGCCGGTGGTCGCGGTGGCCTCCGACAGCGCGACCGACGGGAGCTTGCTGCTTTGGATGGCGATGTCGCCCTCGTCCAGCCTCGGAATGAATTCAGCGCCCAGGCGCGTCGCCAGCGCGCCGGCGAGGACAAGTGACAGCACGGCAAAGCCGATCACGAGGCCTCGGTGCTTGAAGCAGCGGTCAAGAATGCCGAGATAGCCGGCGCGCAGCCATCCCACGAAGCCCGGCTCGTGGTCCGCTCCGCCCTCCTTGAGAAAGAGCGAGGCGAGGACGGGTATGAGGACGAGGGTCAGCAGAAGCGAAGCAAGAAGGGCGAGCACCACGGTAATGGCCATCGGCTTGAACATCTTGCCCTCGATGCCGCCCAGCGCGAGGATCGGGATATACACGAGGACAATGATCCACTTGCCGAACGTGATCGGCCGAACAACCTCATGCGTCGCTTCCGCGGTGAGTTGTCTCAACGTCTTGCCTCGCCCTTCGGGCTCGCTCATACGGCGAAACACGTTCTCGATCACGACAACTGCGCCGTCCACGACCAGCCCGAAGTCGATCGCCCCGAGGCTCATCAGGTTGGCGGGGATTCCGCCCTGGACCATTCCGGTGAAGGCCAGGAGCATGGAGAAGGGGATGATGGAGGCCACGATCAGACCCGCGCGGAAGTTGCCCAGGAATGCGAACAGCACGGCTACCACGAGCAGGCCGCCTTCCACGAGGTTCTTCTCGACGGTGGCGATGACGCGATGGACCAGGTCGGCGCGGTCGTAAAAGGGCACGATGCGCACTCCCTTGGGGAGTGTGGGTTGCAGCGATTCCACGGCCTCGCGCACGCGATCGGCGACCACCAGGGCGTTCTCGCCTGCCAGCATCTGAGCGATGCCGATCACGGTCTCGCCCTTCCCGTCCTTGGTGGCTGCTCCGATGCGGAGCATGGAACCCTCGCGAACATCGGCGATTTGCGCCACGGTCACGGGCGTCCCGCCCTTGTTGGCCTTCAGCACAATCCTCCGGACATCGTCAAGGTGGCTGATCAACCCCTCGCCCCGGATGATGAACTGCTCGCGATTGCGTTCGATGTACCCGCCACCCGCATTCCCTGCGCCGCGTTCGACCGCCTCGAAGACATCCTTCAAAGCAAGGTCATACGCAACCAGCTTCGACGGGTCGACGACCACCTGATACTGCTTCGGGAGACCGCCCCAGGTGTTCATCTCCGTGACTCCGGGGACCGCGCGCAGCCTTGGGGCGATGTCCCAGTCCAGAATGGTGCGGCGCTCCATCGGACTGAGACCACCGCCTTCCACGGTGAACATGAAGATCTCGCCCAGGCCGGTTGAAACCGGGCCCATTTCCGGATTGCCGAGGCCCGGCGGGATCGCTTCACGCGCCTGGGTGAGCCGCTCGGCCACGAGTTGTCGGGCGAAATAGACGTCGACACCGTCCTGGAAAACGACGGTGACCGAGGAGAGCCCGTATCGCGAGATGGAGCGTATCTCGACGAGCTTCGGGAGGCCGTTCATCGCAGCTTCCACCGGGTAGGTGATGAGCTGTTCGATCTCCACCGGACCCAGGGCCGGAGCCTTGGTCGAGATCTGCACCTGCACGTTGGTCACATCGGGCACGGCATCGATGGGCAGTTGAGTCAGCGAGTAGGACCCGCCCACGGCCAGGAGGACGGTCAGGAGCAGGACGATGGCCCGATTGTCGAGACTCCAGTCGACGATGCCGCTGAGCATTACTCGCCCTCCGCGAGCGTCGACTTGGCGAATTCGGACTTCAGAACGAAGCTGCCCTCGGTGACGACCACGTCGCCCGTCTTCACCCCGGAGTAAACCTCGGTGAAGCCCTCGAAGGTGTGGCCCGTCTCGACCAGCCGGCGCACGAAGGTGCCGGTCTCAGTCTGCACGAAGACGACGGTTCTCCCTTCGAGGGTTTGAAGGGCGGCCTGCGGCACGACCACTACGCTCTTGCCCTCGGAGGCCTCGGGCACATCGACATGCGCTTTCACGAACATTCCCGGGCGCAGCTTCTCGTCGGCGTTCGATACGGTGGCGCGCAGTTGAATGGTTCTCGTGGCGGAGTCCACCATGCTGCCGAGGAAGTCGATCTTTCCTTTGAACGCCTTCTCCGGGTACGCCTCAGTGCGAATGGTCACGGTCACTCCTTCGCGCAGCATCGAGAGGTCCTTCTCGTAGGCCTGCATGAACACCCAGACGCTCGAGATGTCGGCTACGGTGACGAGCGGCTGTAGGGCCTCGACGAGCGCTCCCGGGGCGACCTTCCGATCGACCACTCGACCGGCGAACGGCGACGTGACCGAGAGGCGGACACCATCCGGGAAGGCCAGCGGGTTTCCAGCCTCGATGGCCGCGCGAATCCGCGCGATCTCGCCTTCGGTCTCGCCCAGGAGACGCAAGCCCCGTTCCGCGGCCTCGGCGGAAGCGCGCTTTCCGAGGTAGTCGCCCTCGCGCGACTGGAATTCGCCCATGCTGATGGCCTTGCCGTTCAACAGCGCTTTCGCCCGCTCGTAGGTTCTGGAGGCCAAGCGGAGGTCGGAGAGGGCTCGGATGAACTCTTCTTGAGCCTTGCCAAGCTCCATGCTTTCGAGAACCACGAGGGGAGCGCCCGCCGTGACGCGAGCGCCGAGGTCGGCAGGCATCGCGGTCACGCGCCCGCGCACCTGCGTAGCGACTGCGATGAGGCGGTTCTCGTTCGCGGCAACGTTGCCGTTGAGGATCAAGAGATGCTCGAGGCTCACCGGCTTGACCGCCCAGGTGTCGATTCCAGCCTCGGCGATGGCGGCCGACGTGAGCTTGACCGTCTCCGGCATGCCTTCGTGATCCGCGCCCGCAGCTCCTGTGGCCGGGGAGCCGCCTTTCTCTTCTGGTGGCGCCGCGTTCGGCAGCGGGTGCCGGTCTGGCGAGCATCCCGCTGCGCTTACAGTAATCAGCAGGGCCAGCACTCGTATCGTTCCCATTTCCTTCATCGCTTCTCTCCCACTTCCGGGTACCGTCCACCAATTCGTTCGATTTCGACCCACGCTTTGCCGAGGTCGAATCCGGCCGTGAGCTCCTGGATCTCGGCGTCTCGCAGGGTCCGCTGCGCATCCAGCAGGTCCAAGAGGGATGTCTCACCCGCTTCGTAACTCAAGCGAACCAGGTCCCAGGTCCTGCGGGCGGTTGGAACAATGGTGGTCTGGAGGAGACGCAGGGCATCCGACGCGGCCTCCGCCTCCTGTACCGCGGCCTCGAAGGCCAGCGACACTTCGGTGCGGGTTCTCTCGAGCACCGCCCGAGCCAGAGAGGCGGACGCCTCGGCCCGCGCTACTTCCGCCCGCCCACCGTTGAACAGAGGGACGCGCACGCCGAAGGACAGGCTCCAGGACTTCTTGTCGATCTCGCTCGCCTGAAGCCAGGAAACATCCAGGTCAGGCGCGCGCGCGGCCCGAGCCACGTCCACCGATCCCATCTCGCGGTCGAGAGCCGCGAGGCCGGTTCGTATCAGGGGATTGGATCGAGTGAGGGCCTGGCGTCGCGCCGCGATCTCCTCCGCGGTTACCGCCCTCGGCGGGTCACTGTGGATCTCGAGCGATGGCGGGAGAGGGTCAACTGCGAGCAGGCGAAGAGAGGCCTCGGCGGCTCGGTTCTCTCTCTCCGCGTTGCGCACCGACAGTTGAACACGCAGTCTCTCGGCCTGAGCGCGGCTGCGGTCCGCCTCACGCGCCTCGCCCAGCTCGGCGCGCCGCGACGTGATGTCGAGGATGGCAGCCGCATCCGCATCGGCCTTATGCGCAAGTTCCAGTGACAGGCGGGCGGAGGCGAGCCGCGAAAAAGCAAGACGCGCCTGCAGTTCGAGTTCCCAGCGAGCCGCTTCCTCTTCCGACATCATCGCCCGGCCGGTGAGTTCGGCCCCTCTGATTCGCGCGGAGCGCGCGCCCGGCCAGGGAATGGTCTGGGAAACCGAATAGTCCCACTCGCCGCCTTCGACCCGGCCGTCGGGCACGTCTTTCCCATGTCCGGTTGAGACGCCGAAGACCGGGTCGGGCCAGGCGCCGGCCACGCGTCGTTCCGCGGCGGCGAGCGCCTCCACCGCGCGGGTCTGACCAGCACGCGGGTGCGCCCTTAAGACGATTCCAACATACGCATCGACACCGAGTGGTTCCTGCGCCGCCAGGCGCGCAACCAGCACAAAGGTCGCGACGGAACCCAAGACAACTCCACGAAACAGCATGCACGCCCTCCACACAACGGACTATTCGTACCTTCCGCCGAACCGGGCGCGCGCTCCGAGGAGGGGCCCGAATTACGGACGGCTATTCCCGCGAA
>JAIBCN010000032.1 GCA_019694155.1 Vicinamibacteria bacterium
TGAAAGTTCGCACGACGGTGGAGACCCCGATGGTGGCGCTGCCGAAGTCGGTGTGGTCGGTGGAGGAAGGCGTGGCGTCGCCATCCGCGATGCTTACGCTGTTGCCCTTCACGTTCATCTCGGGAGCACCCGCGCCGGCCGGAATCATCACCAGGCCGTTGTTAAGGTTGTTGGCGAGCAGGACACCGTCTCCGACGTTGCTGTTGGAGATGAGGGTGATCGCGCCGGTGGAGGCGTTGACCTGGTACAGGGAGTCCGGCGTGGTGGTCGAAGTGACGAAGATGCCCGCGGAGCCCGCAGCCACCCCGCTGAACGCAAGCGTGGTGCTCAGGTTGGAAACCACCGTCCTCGCTCCCGTGGTCGCGTTGAGTCTCAGCAGCTGCCGATTCGCTCCGACCGTGGTGTTGTTCTCCACGAGCAGGATGGTCCCATTCGTATCCTCGGCGAGGCCGATCGGGTTGCTGATGGGATTGACGCCGTCGGGGACGGTGTTACTCGAGAAGATGGTGCGCGCGCCCGTCGCGCCGTCGACCTTGGTCACGGTGTCCGTGGTGGTGCTGTCGGCGACGAGAATTCCCTGGGTGCTGTGGACGATGATCCCGTTCGGGGTGGTGAGGGGGTTGCTGGTGTTCGGGACGGTGTCGTCGGAAAGTATCGAGCGGTTTCCGGTCGCAGGGTCGACGAGGAACACCGCGTCCGAAAAGACGCCGGTCGTGGCGCCGCCGTCCGTGACCACAAGTTTCCCGTCGCCCCGGATCGCGATGCCGGTTGGACTCTGGAAGGAGGGCCCGCTTCCGACCGCGGCGTTGCCGTTCACCGCGTTCGCGGTCGCGTCATCCGCGCCGATGGAAATCAGGGTTCGATTGCCGTTGGTGGGACTGATTTTGACGACGGCGTCCAGAGTGGAATCGACCACGTAGATGTCCTGCGCGGCGTTGACTGCAATGCCGAGCGGGTTCGTGATGGCTGGCCCGGAGCCCACGACCCCGAATTTCGAGACGAGGGTGCGATTGCCGTTGGCGGGATCGACGGCCAGGACGGCATCCAGACCCGCCTCCGACATGAGCAGCATGCCGGCGCTGAGGGTGAAGGTGGAAGCCGCGCCGCCCTCGACCGCGCCGATGTCGACGATTCCGCTTTGTGGCCGTGCCATTCCAAACGCGTCCGTGGCGAGGCTGTTCGCGTTGTCGCCGGCGTTGACGAGCGGGCTTCCGGATCCGGGGACGATGCCGATGACTCCACCGTACCGGGCCAGAAGACCGAGAGCCGGGTCGACGGTAAGCACGGTCCCGGTGAGGACGCCGGAACTGGATTCGATCAGGTTGGTACTGGCGGCCCCCGATGCGGTCAAGGTCCCGCTGCCGCTATTGACCGCCTCGGCGCCGACGGCATTCGTGAAGGTGGAGTTGGCGAGCACGCTGTTGAAGAGGGTCATGCTGGGAGCCGCTCCGCCCGGGGCATCGTAGTTGTAGACCGCGCCACCCGTCGCCACGCCGGGATTGTCCACGCCTGTCTGAACGGTGTTGCCGCTCACCGTCACATGCTTCAGGGTAACCACGCCGTCATAGTTGAAGAGCCCGCCACCGGCTCCGGAACCGGCGCCCACTCCGTTGTTCGGGTTGCCATCGCCGCCGACGGCGCTGTTGGTTGAGAGGGTCACGTTCTCCAGTGTGACCGTCCCCTGCAGATTGAAGATGCCGCCCCCCAGGCCGGCGCCGCCCCCGCCCATCGCGAAGCCGCTGGTGTTGTAGGCGCCGCCGCGGCCGCCGAATGCGCCGCCGCTGCCGCCGGTCTGTCCGTCCCCGGCCACATTCGTTACGCCGCCTCCGCCTCCGCCAAAGCCGCCCGCGCCTGGAAGCCCATAGCCGTTCGGCGAGCCGGTCCAGCCGCCGCCTCCCCCGCCGCCGAAGCCGCCAGTGCCTGCGCCGCCCGCCTGCACTCCGCCGCCGCCGCCACCGCCGAACCCGCCGTTGTTGGCTCCGGCATTGCCGCCCACCCCGTCACCTCCACTCGCCCCTGTCGCAGCCGTGCGCGGACCGCCGCCGCCGGATTGAGCCCCGGCTACCGAAAGACTGCCGGCGTCTCCGCCCATGCCTCCCCCTCCGCCGCCCGGGCCCCCGATGAACGCGCTGACCGTTCCCGTGCCCCCACGCGCAGCCGAGTTCGTGATGGAAGCCCGCCTCATGATGAGACTGGCTGTGGAGCCGTTCACGAAAATCGCGCCTCCCATCCCGGCGCCGCCGCCACCGCCAGCGAAGTTTCCGCCAGCGCCGGTCCCGCCCTGGGCCTTGCCTCCCACGAGGTTGATCTGATCCAGCGTCAGCGAGCCTGAGCCGCTTACGTAGAAGAACCGCGCGTTCTTCCCCGTCGCGTCCAGCGTGGAGCCGTTGCCCTGGATCGTGATGCTGGTCGTGATGGCAGGGTACATGGTCCGCCCGGCCGACGTGCCATCGAGGAACAATGCATCGTCGGCCACGAAGACGGTTGCTGCGGGCAGTACGATGGTGTTGCTCCCTCCCGCGGCGTTCGCCTGCTGGATGGCTTCCACGAGCGTCGTCGTAGCGCCGTTCCCGTCCGTGCCGTGCAGGGTGCTGTTGACCGTAAAGGTCGCCGCCGACGCGACGCCCGCGCCAAGGATGAAGCACACGGGGACCAGGCTTGAGATGACGAGTTTCTTCATAGTGACGTGTACGCTTCCTGACGGGAGGGAAACGGCGAAACGGCCCGGGAGCCGCAGGGATCTGGGGCCCACGGACCCGAAATGCGGTGTACAGCTTCTTTCTGTGATCAGCGAAACGGCCGGATTGGACGAGTGTACCCGACCGCGCCCTGGAGATCTGTGATCCAGATCGCCCACTCGACCCGTCGCGACCTCCCGGCATGTAACCTCCGCGCTCCCATGCCTTTTCGAAACGACACCGCAGGCCTCCCCCGTCTAGGCCTCGGGCCGCGAGCCCTGGATGACTACGAGATGCTTCTAAATGGGGCCTTCGCCCCGCTCTCGTCTTTCATGGGCCGTGCGGACTACGAGTCCTGTCTGCGGACGATGCGACTGGCGGACGGCCGACTGTTCCCCCTGCCCATCACCCTGCCAGTCGACGAGGCCCTGCCCGCGGGAACCCGGGTGATGCTCACTCATCCGGGCGGCGAGGCCCTCGCCTCCCTGGACGTCAGTGAGACCTTCGAGATCGATCCCGAAGTCGAGGCTCGCGCGCTCATCAGCTCCGCCGATACCGCCCACCCCTACACACGAGAACTCATGGCCGGGCCCAGGTGGCGCGCGGCCGGCCGTCTCACGCCCCTTCGTCCCCTGCCGCGCGCGGACTTCGCAGACCTGCGCCTTTCTCCGGCTCAGGTTCGCGAGCGGGTGGCGGCGCTGGGCCGGAAGAACGTCGTCGCCTTCCAGACCCGCAATCCCCTGCATCGATCCCACGAGGAGCTGATCAAGAGGGCCGCGCGTTCGCTCGAGGCCACCGTCCTCCTCCATCCCGTGGTGGGGCTCACGAAGCCGGGCGACATCGACCACTTCACGCGCGTCCGGACCTACCGGGCCCTTGTCGAGAGGCACTTCGAGCCCGGATCGATCCTCCTCGCTCTGCTTCCGCTGGCCATGCGCATGGCTGGGCCACGCGAAGCCCTGCTCCACGCGATCATCCGGAAGAACCACGGGGCGACCCACTTCATCGTCGGCCGCGATCACGCGGGTCCCGGCCTCGACTCGGCGGGGAGGCCCTTCTTCGGTCCCTACGAGGCCCAGGAGCTTGTGGGGAAGCACGCCGATGAAATCGGCATCGGGATGGTTCCGTTCCGGGAGATGGTCTATCTCGAGGACGAAGACCGTTTCGAGGAGGAGCACAAGACGCCTCCTGGAGCTCGCGTTCGATCGATTTCGGGCAGCGAGGTGCGGCAGCACCTTCTGGATGGCCGCCCCCTGCCGGACTGGTTCACCCGCAAGGAGACGGCCCTGATCCTCCAGGAAGCCCATCCGCCGCGCGCGATGCAGGGCTTCTGCGTCTGGTTCACCGGCCTTTCCGGAGCGGGGAAGTCCACCACCGCGAACGCGCTGCGCGCCCTGCTGATGGAACGAGGCCGAACCGTGACTCTCCTCGACGGCGACGAAGTTCGAGCCCATCTGTCCAAGGGGCTCGGGTTCTCCCGCGCGGACCGTGACGAGAACATCCTCCGGATCGGCTACGTGGCGTCCGAGGTGGTGCGGCATCGTGGCATCGCCATCTGCGCCGCGATCAGCCCTTTTCGAGAGGCTCGTGAACGCTGCCGCGCTCTCATGGGCGAGGCTTTTATCGAGGTCTTCATGGACACGCCGCTCGCCGTCTGCGAGAGCCGCGACGTCAAGGGCCTGTACGCGCGGGCGCGCGCCGGTGAGCTCAGGGGTTTCACCGGCATCGACGACCCCTACGAGACCCCGGCCTCCCCCGAAGTGCGCCTCTTCGAGTCAAAGGCGACCGCTCTCGACAACGCTAGGACGATCCTTGGCATTCTGGAGGAGAAGGGCTTCCTCCGTCATTAGACTTCGCCCATGAGCGATACCATCTTCAGCAAGATCATCCGGGGCGAGATCCCCTGTCATCGCGTGTATGAGGACGATGCGGTTCTCGCCTTCCTCGATGTGAACCCTCTCTCGAAGGGCCACACCCTGGTTGTGCCCAAGGAAGCGGTGGCGACCCTCGACAAGCTCTCCGAAGAGTCCGCGGCGGCGATCGGCAGGGTCCTGCCGAAGATCGCGCGCGCGGTGATGTCGGCCACGGGCGCCACCTCCTTCAACATCCTTCAGAACAACGGCGCGGACGCGCATCAGGCCGTGTTCCATGTCCATTTCCACGTCATTCCCAAAGTCGAGGGACGCGGGCTCGGCATCGGCTGGGAGCCCATGAAGGCGGACAACGCGGAATTGAAGGCGCTGCGCGAGAAGATCGCCTGGGCGGCGGCCACCGAGACGCAGAAGGGCTAAGGCCTATAATCGCCGCCCAGCCCATGACCGATAAACCGCCCGCCAAGAAGATTCGCGTCGTCGTCGCCAAGCCCGGACTGGACGGCCACGACCGGGGCGCCAAGGTGGTGGCCCGCGCCCTGCGCGATGCCGGCATGGAGGTGGTCTATACGGGGCTCCGCCAGACCCCGGAGCAGATCGTGAGCGCCGCCGCCCAGGAGGACGCCGACATCATCGGCCTGTCCATCCTCTCCGGCGCGCACCTGCCCATCTGCGAGAAGATCGTCGCTCTCCTGAAGGAAAAGGGAATGGCGGGCACCCGGGTCTTCGTAGGCGGCATCATCCCCACCCAGGACATCGAACCCCTTCGCACCATGGGCGTTTCCGAAGTCTTTCTCCCGGGGGCTTCGCTCAAGGACATCGTCGAGCGCGTAGAGCGCTCGGTCGCCGCGAACTGAGGCTTTCGTGGAGATGAGGGCGACGGGATTTCGGAGCGCCGTTCTGGTTCTGGGCCTCCTCACGCCGGCCATCGCTTTCGCGCAGGAATGGGAGACCGTGGTCCCGGGCGGTGACACCATCTGCTCCGACGGGTCTCCCTACCGGTTCTTCGTCCATCGGGGCGATCCGGCGAAACTCCTGATCGAGTTCGAAGGCGGCGGGGCTTGCTGGAGCGGCACGACCTGCGAGGCGGAGGTCTACAACAAGACGGTGACGACCGATCCCGAGGCCGCCCGCCGGGCCGGGCAGCTTCAGGGCATCTACGACCGCTCGAACCCGGCGAATCCGCTCAAGGACTTCACCCACGTCTACATTCCGTATTGCACGGGCGATCTCCACTGGGGTAACGCGGCCGCCACCTACACGGGTCTGAGCGGGCAGCCCTATGTGATCCAGCACAAAGGAGCCACGAACGCGGCCACCGCCCTCAATTGGGCAGGAGCCAATGTGCCCGCCCCTTCCCAGGTGGTCGTGGCGGGTTGCAGCGCCGGCGGCTACGGGGCCGCGCTCTGGTCCGCGAAGGTCGCCCGGGCCTATCCGGGAGCCCGCATGGTCGAGATCGCCGATTCCGCGGCCGGGGTCGTGCCCGAGGGCTTCTTCGCCACGACGCTCAAGAGCTGGAACGTGGCCGATGCCTGGCCGGCCTTCATTCCCGACCTCGATCTCGCGCGTGTGGATCCCGCGACGCTCAGCCTGCCCAAGCTCTACACCTCGGTCGCGACCTTCTTCCCGACCGCCTCGTTCTCGCAGTTCAACACCCGCACGGACACCGTCCAGATCTTCTTCTACGCGCTGTCCAAGGGCTCGATCTCGACCACCGACGCCGTGGACTGGTCCGCGAAGATGGTGGCGAACGTCGAGCAGATCTCCGCCGAAAACCCCAATTTCCGCGCCTACCTCGCGCCGGGGACCGAGCACTGCATCATCAACCGGCCATCCTTCTACACACAGGCCGTGGGCGGCCGGAAGTTCTCCGACTGGCTGACGACTCTGCTCTCGGGCACGGACCCTGGCCAGGTTCGCTGAGAAACCGCCCCCCGCTGCCCTTAGAATCCACCGTCAACGAAAGGGAGGTCCGCTGTGGCAGTTCACAACACGTCCAAGCTGTTCGTGCTCGACTACCGCGAGCTCGCCTTCCTGCAGAAGATCTCCAGGGCCGAGTACCAGTTCATCACCGACGAAGAGCAGGTGGCGCGTCAGTTGCTTCGCGACAAGCTCAACGAGGTGGTCCTGAGCCAGCGCGAGAACCGCATCGCCGTGAACCTGACCACGGATGAGCTCATCTTCCTCGCCCTGATCGTGAAGGAGAACTTCTCCTTCGTGACCGGCCAGGAAAGGGACGCGCGGAACCTCCTGCAGGAGCGGCTCGACGCCGCGGCGAACGTCGGCGTAGGCAGCTAGACGCAAGCCTTCCCGGACCTGGCAGGGTTGACCCTGTCGGCGAGGGCCTCCTATCATCGTTTCACAACCGGGCGGGCGGCGCGATGGCCAGAAGCCTGTTTTTTCGAGCGGGAGAAATCATGTCTTCACGAACAACCGGCGCGCTGGCCCTGGCTTTCGCCTTCGCCCTACCCGAACTGGCCCTGGCCCAGGACAAGCTCGCGTTTCTGATCCCCACCCTGTTCGGGCCCTCCGGACTGACCGTGGACAGCGAGGCGGTGCTTCCAAACGGCGACACTCACTCGGGCCACTTCAACAGTTCCTTCCAGGCGAACTTCTCGCCCTTCAACTCGGCCCTCGCCGCGCGCCTCGCCTCCGTGCCGCTGCCCGCGCCCGCCTCCGGCTTCACCTACACGTTCGATCCCGCTCTCGGCGTCTTCAACCGTTCGACCAAGAGCTTCGGCCCCATCGTGACCGACCGCGCGGAGACCATCGGCAAGAAGCGCGCGTCCATCGGTTTCGCTTACCAGTACTTCAGCTTCGACAGGATCGACGGCCTCGATCTCGGGGACATTCCGGCCGTCTTCACTCACGACAACCCGGTGGCGGGCACCGGCCGTGACGACGTGATCACCGTCAACAACGCGATCGCCGCGACCATGGCTCAGTTCACCGCCTACGTGAGCTACGGCATTACCGATCATCTCGACGTGTCGGTCGCTCTGCCCGTGGTCAGCGTGGACCTGGCGGTCTCATCGGAGGCGAGGATCCGCCGGATCGGAACCGTGAATCCGGCCATTCACTTCTTCTACGCGCCCACGGGAACCCACTACGGCGACAAGGCCGAATTCACCAAGTCCGGCCACGCCTCGGGCATCGGCGATGTCGCAGTCCGCCTCAAGGCCTCGCTCTCGAAGCGCCCGACCCTCGGTTTCGCTCTCGGGGTGGAGAGCCGACTGCCCACGGGTGACGAGAAGGACCTGCTTGGCGCGGGAGCCTTCGCGGTCAAGCCCTACCTGGTGCTCTCGTCGCCGCATGGCGCGTTCTCGCCCCACATCAATGCCGCGTACCAGTGGAACGGCAAGAGCCTTCTGGGCGGCAACGTCCTTACCGGCGTCAAGGAGGATCTCCCCGACGAAGGTGTCGTGGCGGTGGGCGCGGACGTGGGCATCGGCCAGAAGCTCACCCTTGCGTTCGACGTGGTGGGGCGCCGGGTGATCGATGGAGAGCAGGTCACCCGCGATACCTTCACCGCCTTGAACGGCACTTCGAAGTTTCCGACCGTCCACTTCAGCCGCGGCTCCTACAACGTGGTCGACGGAGCGGTGGGACTGAAGGCCAACCCGGGCGGCGGCCTTCTGATCAACCTCAATGTCAGCTTCAAGATGAACGACGGCGGGCTGCGCGACCGCGTGACGCCCCTGCTCGGGATCGAGTACAGCTTCTAGCGCGGGCGGCCTACTGGCCGATCTCCGCGATCACCCAGCCATCGCCCGTGCGTACGAGCTTGAGAATCTGCCGCACGGCAGGGACGGCCTGTCCGGACACCCGCCCGCTCCGGGTCACGCGCACCGTGGCCTTGTCGCCTTCCACGGAGACCGACTCCACCGAATAGTCGACCTGCTGCGACGCGACGTTCTGGAAGGCGTCGCGCAGACGCCGTTCCTCGTCGGGCTTGAGATCGGGCCGAAGGCGCTTGTAGAGCGGGAGGTCTTTCTGCTCGATCGCCTGCTTGAGCCGCGCCACCACCTGCCGGACCGCGGCGTCATCGTCCGCCACGGGCTTCTGGGCGGGGGGCGGTGTCGAGGGGGGGGCTGCGGCCACCGGGGTCGGGGCGGCGACGACGGGGGTCGGTGGCGGTGTCGCGGGTGTCTGCAGGGGAGTGGCGGCCACCGTGAGCTGGGGAGTCTCGACCCGGGTCGGGCCCGGCGCCGCGGCCTTCCGGGCCGCGAGATCCGCAGCGTCCCGGCCGGCGGTTTCGTACGCCCGTCGGGCTTCCGCGAAGCGCTGGACCGCTTCGGTGTACTGCTTGCGCCCGTAGGCCGCCTCACCCTGGCTCGCGTAGCCGGCTCCGTCCGCATAGGCCCGAAGTGAACTCGCCCCCGCGCGGCGCGCCGTCTCCGCCGCCTTCTTCATCTCCCGCGAGGCGTCATCCGCCTTCAGCTTGAAGCGGCTCGCGAGCTTCTCGGAAAGCTCGTCCGCGACCGGATGTTTCGGCATGACGTCCAGGACCTTCGCGAGGGACCGGCTCGCCGCGTCCAGATCGCCCGCGTCCGCGGCGCGCCTCGCCTCGCGGGCATCGGCCTCGACGCCGTCGAGCAACGCCCGCGCTCGCGTCGTGATCTCCTGGGCGGCGGCGTTGCCAGGATCGAACTGGAGCGCCTTCTGGGCGGCTGCGATGGCGCCCTCGGGATCCTTGTACTCGAGGCTCTTGCGGGCCGCGTCGAGCTGCGCCTCGATGGCCACGCTGAAGACGGCCTTCGCCTGCCGATCGTCCGGCGCGGAGACCGGGGCGGTGGGACGTTTGAGCAGAACCACGAGGGCCACCACCGCGACAGCCACGATCGCGCCGATCCCCAGGAACAGCGGGGTTCGCGAAGGCGCGGGCGGAGCCGAGGGAGGCGCGCTCGTCGGACTGATCGCCGGTCTGGAGCCGGGCTTCGTCCCGCGCCGGATGGCGGGCGAACTGGTGGGCCGCAGGGACGGGACGGGCCCCGGCCTCAGTGTGGTCGATCGCCGATGAGCCGGGGAGGTGGGCGCTCCCGGGGTGCCTGGATCGATCCACATGGCGGTCGCCGCGACCTCGCCCGGGCTCTGGAGAATGGTGGGAGCCTCTCCCATGGCCCCGATTGCGGAGGCCTCATCGAGCGAGCCATCGAGGACGCGCCGGCACAACTCGAGGGCCTCCCGCATCTGGCCCGCATCCTTGTATCGAAGTTCGGGCGCCTTGGCGAGGGCGCGCCATACGAAGGTCACGA
>JAIBCN010000182.1 GCA_019694155.1 Vicinamibacteria bacterium
CGCGTGCTTCGAGACGGGTGATCGCACCGTAGAGCGTTCCGGGGCCGAGGTCGACGCCCGCGAACTTGCGAATGTCCGCCATCATTGCGTAACCGTGCTTGTCGTCATCGGCAAGGCTCGCGAGAACGAGAAGAGAAGGGTCATTCATAGATATTACGTGGCGCGTAGTATCGCACCGCGTAGTAGCCGTGGCAAGAGGCGTTTTCTTGAACGCGCCTCCCGGAACGGCCTTCCCCCAGGCTCGAGCGCCGCGACCACGGCAGAACCCGGGAGAGGCCTCGTGGTGCTTGGGCTCGATGCAGGCCGAGGCGGCCTCCACCCAGCATGAAACCTCCGGCCGTCAGGGCAAGGCGGCGAGGGCGCGCACCTTCTCGCGCTCCTCGGGACTGAACGAGGGATCCTTCAGCACGCCCTCCACGCGCTGACTGGAGAGCGCCGCCGCCGCGCCCACGAGATCCTTCATGGTGTCCTCGATCTGCCCCACCACGTAGCCCCTGAAGAGGCCAAGGCTCATGATGGCGTTCACCATCGCGTTCACGGGTGCGGTGCGGATGCGCACATCGTAGGCGATGCCCTTCGGGTCCTTGACGCCGGGGCGGACGCGGATGTCGACGTAGGCCGAGCCGCGCAGCTTCCACGGACCGAACTTCGAACTGCCCCAGCCGTAGTAGGTCCGCCGGCGGTCCAAAGTGTCGAGGAACAGAAGCTCGGCGTCGCCCGTGAGCTTCTCCGCGCGGGCCGCGTGGAAGCGCTTCGCCGACGCATCCACGTACTGGATGGAATACTTCGTCTTCGAGAACCGGGTCGCGAGTTTCGCTGCGAGAGGGAGATCCAGGGCCAGGGTGTCGAACTTCGCCTCGCTGATGGGCGCTTCACCCGTGATGTCGTAGACCACGCGGTACCGGCCACCCAGGAAGGGGTACACGAAGGGACCCATCCCCGCTTCGGGCGTGACGCCGTGGGCCAGGAGATCCCGAGGCTCGGAACAACGCTGGGCGTCATAGACCACGCCGGGGATCGGGCGCGACTGCTCCGGCGAGCACGACGGGAGGTCGATGGCGAGAACGCAGGCCTTGACCAGCGCGCAGACGGGCTTCGGCGCGTCGACTGCGGCCGCGGTCGCCGTGGCGAAAAGAAGAACCAGCGGGCTCATGGACGCGGCGCTAGGCGAGTTTCTTGCGGATGGCCGCGGCCAGGCGGTTCACGTCTTCTTCGGTGTTGAAGACATGCGTCGACGCGCGGACGACATCGAACCCTATGGGCAGATGCGTCACGTTGCGGACCACCACGCCGTGCTCCACGCGCATCGAGCGGGAGAACTGGAAGGTATTGCCGCCGCCGATCTCGAAGGAAATGAGCCCGGCGTAAGACGCCGGGTCCTCGGGCGTCACCACCTGGATCTTGTCTATCTTCGAAAGCTCCGCGCGGGCGTAGCGTCCCAGTTCGCGGATCCGGCTCTCGATGCCCTTCTTTCCGATCTCGAGCTGGAAGCCGATGGCCGCGGGCAGGGTCCAGAAGAGCGGACCGAAGTAGTGAAAGTTCGACGAGTACTTGAGGAGCGCCTTGGGCCAGAGGTCAACGAAGTTCGCGCCCGGGCCCTGGGCCTTGCGGCCGTAGAAGTCGGTGTCGTCCCAGCCGTCGTAGCTCTCGACCACGCTTGGCCAGAGCTGTTCGCGCATGCCCTCGCGAACGTAGAGCAGCCCCGTGCCGTAGGGACATCCGAGCCACTTGTGCAGGGAGCCCGCGTAGAAATCGCAGCCGATGTCCCGGAGGTTCACGTCCAGCATGCCGATGGCCTGGGCGCCATCCACCACGGTGATGAGGCCGCGACTCCTGCCCAGGGCGACGAGTTCCTTCACCGGCATGACGTAGCCGTCCGTGTAGTTGATATGGCAGAAGGAGAGAGCGCGCGTGCGCGGCGTAATCGCGGCGGCCACGGTGTCGATCACGTCCTGGGTCCGCCGCACCGGCGTCTTCAGGGTGGCGAGCTTCAGCCGGCATCCGCGCCGCTTGCCCGCGAGAATCCAGGGATAGGCGCCCGCCGAATGCTCGTGGGTGGTGGCGAGGATCTCGTCCCCATCACGCAGATCGAGCCCGTTCGCGATGTAGCTCATGCTCTCGGTCGAGCCGGTGGTGAAGGCCACTTCGTCGAACGAGGCGCCGATGAAGGCGGCCAGTTGGCCCACGAGGTCGGGCAGCCGCTTCGTCATGTAGTGGTCGACGAAGTGAACCGGGTAGTTGCGGCTCATGGCCAGGCGATCTTTGGCCTCGATCTCGAGCGTCTCCAGAAGCGGCGGACCGAAGGTGCCGGTATTCAGGTACGAGAGGCCCGGTTCGATCGCGAAACGGTCGCGGATCCGGCTCCAGTCGCGCGAGCCGGGGGACGCGGCCGCCTCGGTGGACCTTGATGGTGCAAGTGCGGTCGCCGCCCCTCCCGACAGCGCCAGCAAGGCCTCGCGTCGCGACGCGCGGGACACTAGAACAGCCTGGAGATATACACGTCCATCTGGTGCTTCCAGTAGGGCCAGTCGTGGCCGCCCTGGTCGCGCCAGTCGTCGAGATGATGAGGAATGCCGCGCGCGGCCAGAATCGCCGACATGCGCCGCGACGGGCCGCTGTCTTCATACGGCCCGTTGCCGGTAGCGAGGCGTATATCGCACTGGTGCAGGTACTGGAGGATGTTCCAGTCCGTCAGATGCGCCATGTAGTCGACGGGATTGTTGAAATAGAAATTGTCGTCGTAGTGACCGTCCATGAAGCTGCGGAGGTCGTAGACGCCGGAAAGGGCCAGGCAGCGGCGGACGCGGGTCGGATGCTTGAAGAGCGTATTGGCCGCGTGGTACGCGCCGAAGGATGCGCCGGTGGTGGTGATGGCAATGCCCTTCTGGTTGCAGTGGTGCTCGATGAAGGGGAGCACTTCGTTCGCGATCGCCGAGTCGTAGGCCACCTGGAACCGCGCCCGGTCCGCGGGGTGGATGTTCTTGTTGTACCAGGAGTCGTTGTTGACCGAGTTCACGCAGAAGAACTTTGCCCGCCCGGCCTGAATGTGGTGGCCGAGGACGTCGAACATGCCCTGGCCCTCGTATTCGCTCTCGTCGCCGCCGCTCGTCGGGAAAACGAGGATGGGCTGCCCGAAATGGCCGTAGACCCGGACGTGCACGTCGCGTCCGATCCGGTCCGAGTACCAGCGGTGGGTTTCGCTCTCCATGACTTTCAAAGCCTCCGATCGAGTGCCGGTCAAGACTAGCAGGGTGCTGACGACGCCAGCACCGCGCCTGTACAGGCCCCGGCTTTCGCCGGGGATGGCTCCAGCCGGAACCGCTGCAACTGCGGATGCTGGGTGTGCCCCTATCGCAGAGGCAGACCGGCGGCGGTCTTCGGCATGGCGGCTTGGAAGTCCTCACCCACCACGGCGGCGATGGTGGCCGCGAGCTGCGATGTCGTGACCGTGAGGTTCTTTCGCACCCCGAGTGAGGGCACCGCGGGGCCAAGCGCGGCCATCCAGGTGTCCTCCGCAGCGGGCACGTCCTTGCCATGATCCGACCAGTCCTTCACCGTGGCGCCGCGGCCATGGTCGGTGGTGACGAGAAGCGTGGTGCGGTCGCGATACTCCGGCAGTGACTGGAGCGTGGCCCAGATTCGCTCGATGAAGCGGTCCGCCCGTCTCGTGGCATCGAGATAGAGATCGTATCGGCTCTCGTGAGCCCACTCGTCGCCCTCGCCGAGCATGATGTAGAGCACCCGCGGCTTCCGGCTCTCGAGTTCCTCGAGGGCCGCGTAGACGATGGGGGCGTCGAAGGTGCCGTAGCCCCAATAGGGTGGAAGATCGGCGGCCAACTGGTTGATCTCCCGCTCCCGCGCGGTCTTCGGATCAGGGGCGGGTACGAAGCCCGTGCCCACGGGCAGCCGGGACCGGTCGGTGTTGAGGATGAAGGGCAGCACGTCCCAGGAGCCGAAGGCGGACACCTTCCCTTCGAAACCGGGACGGCGGTTCAGCCACTCGAGCACCGTGACATTCGGGTTCGGGACCTTGTTGTTGCTGTCGACGCGCGGATCCGCGGCGCCCGACAGCATCTCGTTGTAGCCCGGGTAGGAGAACCACAGGCCGTTGGTCACGTGCGACCGACTCTGCTGCGACGGATCTCCGAAGATCTGGCCTTCCTTCGCGATGACTTTCCACATGAACGGCATGAGCAACGCCCGCCGGGCCTCCGGTGTGTCTCCCGCGTACTTCTTCGAAGCGGGATCGATGCCGCCTTTTCCGTCGCGCTTGAAGTAGGCCTCGTCCGCGCCCCCGAACATCTCCTGCCAGCGGAGGCCATCGAGGGTCACGACGACGACGCTCCGGGTCGGGTTCTGGGCGAACGCCGTCGAGGCAAGCGAGGCAAGGATCAGGGCGAAGTGGTGCTTCTTCATGATCCGGATTATTTCATCGAGGTTCCCGCACGTCCGGCCCGCGGGTGCCCTGTGGCATCATTTCGCTATGGCTCCAGGGGGTGGATGGCGTACGAGGGTGGTCGTCGTCGCGCTGGTCATGGTGTCGCAGGCGTGCGGTTCGAGCGGCCCTTCGCCTTCGGCGCCCACGTCGACGGCAACTCCTCCCCCCGCTCCGGCGCCAACACCCACACCGCTCCAGACCTTGAGCCTGGACGCACCGTCGGACGCCACCCTCGTTTCTCCCTATCTCGCGCGAATCGTCGCGCCGCAGGCCTACGAATTCACGGTGCGGCCGCTCCGCGTCAGCGCCCCCTATCCCTCGACATACGCCCACACCGTGGATGTCTGGTTCAGCGACAGCACCGGCAACATCGGATTCGCCGCCGCCTGGCTGGGCAATGGACGCTGGGCCGTCTATTCCTATACCCCACGCGCGGGCTGGTACTACGGCCGGAGCCGTTTCGATCTCGCGCTCGGGGACGCCGCGACCTTCCGCATCACCAAGCACAACGCGAACACCACCGAGTTCTTCGTGAACGGAATCAGCATGGAATCCATCAACGACGGCATGGAGGTGGCGGGCCGGATCTACGCGCGCGTCCTTGGGATGGCCGCGGAGATCTCATGGGTTCCGCTCCCGACGTCCGGCGCGGCGAACCAGCCGGAATCGGGGCCCTTGCCCTGTCTGTTCTGCCCGGCGCAGCGCTGACCGGGCGACGGCCAGCGCCTACCGCAGCAGGCGTCGGGCGGTGGTGGGCGGCGGTACCAGGGTCTCGAGGAAGCCGCGGTTGGTCTGCGTCTTCGACAGGCGGTCGGTGAGGAATTGCGCCGCTTCGATGGAACTCATCTCCGCGAGAGCGCGACGCAGCGTGTGGCGCTGCCGCAGTTCATCGGGGGTCATGAGCAGCTCCTCGCGCCGCGTGCCGGACTTCAGCACGTCGACGGCCGGGAAGATGCGCCGCTCGGCGATCTGCCGGTCGAGGATGATCTCCATGTTCCCGGTTCCCTTGAACTCCTGGAAGATGACTTCGTCCATGCGCGACCCGGTTTCGATGAGGGCGGTGGCGATGATGGTGAGCGATCCGTTGCCTTCGCAGGTGCGCGCCGCTCCGAAGAACTGACGCGGGAACTGCAGGGCCCTCGAATCGACGCCGCCCGACATGGTGCGCCCGCCCGGGCCGGTCTCGCGATTGCTCGCGCGGCCGAGACGGGTGAGGGAGTCGAGCAGGATGACCACGTCCTTCTTCGCTTCGACCATGCGTTTCGCCCGCTCGAGACAGAGGCGCGCGAGGCGGATGTGGGCATCGGAAGCCGAGTCGGAGGTGGAGGCCAGAATCTCCGCGGCATGCCCGAGGACCCTCTTGAAGTGCGTGACTTCCTCCGGCCGCTCGTCCACCAGCATGAGCATGAGATGCGCTTCCGGATGGCTCTTCACGATAGCGAGACCGATGTGCTCGAGGATCGTGGTCTTGCCGGCCTTGGGCGGAGACACGATGAGGCCGCGCTGGCCCTTGCCGATGGGAGCCACGAGGTCCAGAACACGCAAAGTGAGCTCCGCGCCCGGCTCATCGGCCAGACGAAAGGCTTTTTCCGGACTTATGGACGTGAGATCAGCGAAATGGGGCAGCAGCTTGTACTGCGCCATCTCAAGACCGCTGGCCTTTTGTATTTCTACGACGACCTTGACGCCCGAGGCTTCACGGCAAAGACCCTCAATCTGCGTGCCGTCGCGCAAGGCATAGTCCCGCATCACTGATGGCGGAATGACCATGTCTTCACGCGAAGGCAGGTAGTTCTGATTCGCCTGCCGTACAAACCCTCCGACATTCTCGGTGACCTCGGCGATCCCTATGAATGGGAACGTTTCGCCTTCGGTCGGAACCGGAACCTGTCGTGGGTCCCTGACTGGTCCCCGGGAACCTTGCGGCTGGTTTCCCTGTTGCCCGGGATTCCCTTGCGGGGCGCCCTGGGGGGACCATTCTTGCCTGTTGCGTCGATGCCGTCGCCTTGAGCCTCTCCTCATTGGACCAATCCCAACGAGGCCGGGCTCCCAAGCGATAGGAGCATCGCAACCTCCAAGGCCTAGGAACTTAGCACATATGGCAAGCAAGTCCAGTCACGGGGCGCGATCAGGCCTCGAAACCGGCCTCCCGCCAGTGGGTGCTCCACTGCCACATTCCGAACATGCTCTTCTGGTCGAGCGCGTGCCCGAGAGCGCGGGCCAGTTGCGTGATCTGCCCGCGGTGGTGGGCTTCGTGGCTGATGAGGTAGGCGGTGAAGTGAGCCACGTTGGGCTTGAAATCCCGGATGCGTCCCTCGGGCGTGCCCGCGGCTTCGCGGATGATTTCGCGTAGGGCGGCGGACGACTCACCGAGCGCCTTGCGCACGGCGGCCTTCGTGATCGTCGCGGCGTCGAGCTTCCCGGGAAGATCATCGCGCTTCTGCGCGACCAGCCACATCAGTCGAACGTTGTGAATATGGGCGAACAACTGGGCGATGCTCCGGCCCTTGCCGCCGGGCGGCGGCGAAGACCAGGCGGTCTCGGCGACGGCCTGGAGCAGGCTCTGATTGATGCTCTCGCTGACCGCAAGCATCTCCTCGAGTGAAGCGGGGCAATCAAGCGCGGGGACGTTTTTCTTCGCGGGCATGAGATCGATCCTTTGATGAAGAGCGGGCGGCGGAAGCGAGAAGCTCAAGGCCGTGAAGAGCCGCCTCGCGATCCGCGGGTTTCAGACGGCGCAGAAGCCGGGTCAGACGCATGCCGTCGAGAGGTGAGCCGGACGAAGCGGCGCGTTCGCCGCGGGGTGTCAGGTGAATTCGCCGTTCGCGGCGATTGTCCCCCACCCTCACAGTCACGAGGCCGATCTTCTCGAGCCGGCGAATCTGGGCGGAGAGCGAGGGGCGGCCGATGCCGAGGTGCGCGGCGAGATCGGTCGCGCGGATGCCCGGGGTCGCATCGATGTGGGAAAGAATGCCGGCCTCCCGATCGGTGAGTTCGACGGCCGGGCCTCGTTTCCGATGAACGACGTGACAGGCGAACCAGATCTGGGGATACGCGCGCTGAATGCCGCGAACAAGCGGGCCGAGAGTCATCTTTGAAGGCTAGAGATGGATCGATGCTTCGTCAAAACGAAGCGTTCAGTCGATCTCCGCGGCGAGATACCACGTGTCGTTCCGGGGATCCCGGAAGATCTGGTACGCGGCGGCCGCCCCCTCGCCGGCCACCTCCACGTCCCATTCCTCGCGGGCGAAGGCTTCTTCGTTCCACCACTGGGTCGACAAGAGATACGGACCGGCGCTCGACTGCACGCGGCCGCGGATGTTCAGGAAGCGATCGTTATCGGATACCTGAAGCGAAACCGGCGCGCCCGCCATGTCCACGCGAACATTGGCATGGGCGGGCGGACGAATGGCGCGGAGCGCGGAGGCGGGCGGGCGGGGTCTGGGCTCGGCCGGATCTTTCGCCTTCTTCTTCGACTTGGATTCCGGCACCGGATCGAAGGGACGCAGCTGAAACTGATCGGGGGTGTGGGTGTCCACGAGCTGCGGCGAACCGATGCGACCCTCCGGGAAGAAGCGCTGCAGCCGGGCCAGAGCACTCGCCACCTTCTCCGGGCTGCTGCGCCCGGCGCCGGTGAAAGAGAACTGGATGGCGCGCGCGCTGGTGGATTCGGCGCGAACAGACAAAGACAGCACCGGCGCCACCGGCGGGCGGCCCTCGAGGTTCAAGCGAACCAGAGTGCGCCAGGCCGCGTTGTCCGCGGAAGGCGAAGGCGAGCGGATCAGGCGGACATCGGTGGTTCCATTCTCCAGAGCGAACGTCGCTTCGAACGCAGTGGCGGCCCGGCTGCTGGACTTGAGCTTCGCGCACAGCGGATCGAGCAGACGGAACATCAGGAAGACGAGCTGGGTCAGGTCCTCGACGCCGAAGCCGGGGTCGAGGCCGAGACCGTCGTTCGGTTTTTCCTGGACCGGAACGAGCAGTCGCTCGTCGCGGCCCGAGGACGATTCATGGGCGCGGACGAGCGCCACGCCGCCGCGCTCCCGAAGATCGCTCGCGGGCAGACGGGCGAGGTCGCTCGAGTTGCGCAGGCCCCAGTTCCGCAGCCGGGCCAGGGTGCGGTCGTCGAGATCGAGGCTTTCGAGAGGCAGGGCGCCCAGAAGCTCCGCTTCGGTTCTCTCGTCGAGGGCGATGGAGAGGCCGGGGCGGAAGAGGGCCAGGCGCCGCGCGGCCTGAAGGCGCGTGGCCAGGGCGATGCGCGGCTCTTCGATGCCGTAGGTCAGAGCCGAAGCCTTGATCGAGGCCCCGAGGTCGTGAGGGTTCGCGAAGAGGTGGGACAGGCCGGAGAGATCAAGGAGCGCCAGGGATCCTTTCTCCACTTCGTACCTCGGCGTGAAGTCCTGGGAGAGTCTCATCAACTGAGACGCGAACTGCTCCGCCGAAGCGACGACACAACCGAAGAGCCGGGAAACTTCGAAGCTCATCGGGAGCGCACGTCGAGATCGATGGAGGTGGTCTTGAGAAAGGGCCAGTTCTGGGTCGCGGCCAGGGTCAGGCGCTTCAGCAGACGCCCGTGGCCGGTCTGCGCGAACTCCCGCTTCTCGGTGCGAAGGCGAATGGAAAGGCCGCGCGGACTCGCGCCCCAATGGGCGCGCGTGAGCACCACGCACGCGGTTTCCGTCGACTCGAAGGCCCGCAGCAGACGGACATTCCACGCGGTGGGCAGCGCCTTGAGCAGGCGCTCCGGCACATCGGCGAAATCGAGGACCACCACATCGAAGAGAGAAGCGGCGGCGAGCGCATGCGCCGCGCCGATGGCGTCGGCGAGAGGACGCTCCTTCGCGGACGCTCCGCGAAGCCAGACGAAGTTCCGGAACTCGACGCCCGCGTGAAACGCGGCCTGCGGCGAGAAGCGATCGAGTGGATCGACCCAGGCGACGAGATCTTCGCGTGACGCATGGGCGGCGAGAGCGAGGGCCAGGGCGGTGCGGCCTGAAGAAGCGCTCCCCACGATCTCGCCCACGCTTCCCTTCCGGAAACCCTGGCCGAGGATGACGTTCCAGTGGGTGGCCCCGGTCACCTTGCCCTCGGGCTCGAGCGGGGCATCGAAAACAGAGGGAGCGCCCAGAAGCCTCTTCTCCGCGAGAAGGTCTTCGAGGATTTTCTTTCGGGGAGAGAGAACCGACATTCGCCCGATTTTCGCCTATCGGGCCCGCGAGTCAAATCGGCACGAACCCCCTAA
>JAIBCN010000079.1 GCA_019694155.1 Vicinamibacteria bacterium
GAACGGGCTCGGGACTTCTCGCGCTTCTCGCCGCCCGATCAGGCGCTCGGGCCCTTGCCCTCGACATCAACCCCGAAGCCGTCGGCTGCGCTTCTCGAAACGCACGACGCAACGGGCTTGCCGAGCGAATGGAGGTCGTGGAGTCGGACGTGTTCGACGCGGTCGAACCGGCGCGCCGTTTCAATCTGGTGGTGACGAATCCGCCCTTCTACCCTCGAACCGCGCAGGAGCCCTCCGATCACGCCTTCGCCTCCGGCCTCGACCATGCATTCTTCACGAAACTCGCAGCAGGCCTCTCCGCGCGACTGAAGCCGAAGGGGAGACTCATCATGATTCACTCCTCCGACACGGACTTCGCGCCGATCGCACGGCAATTCGAGGCCCGCGGCCTCTCTTGGCGCGTCTCCGCGAAGCATCGAGGCCTCTTCGAGACCCTGACCATCCGAGAGTTCCGTCGCGCTGGTTAGGAGCCGTCGCGCAGACGCCGCAGCAGTTCAAGACCCGCCGGCCAGTGGCCGTGACCGCTCTGGGCGTTGATGTGCCCGGCATCGCCGATGGTCAGAAGAGTGCTGCCCCACGCTCGGGCGAAGGCCGTGCCGCGCTCCGGAGTGACGTACACGTCGTTGGCGCTCATGACGACGATCGAGGGGAACCCCAGTCGAACGAGCGGCATGGGAGAAAAGCCCGTCGGGCCTTTCGGATAGGCGGGCGCCTCCGGGTCACTCGGCGCCACGAGCAGGGCGCCTCGAACCCTGCCCGCGGGATGCGAGGCCGCCCAATGAGCGACGAGAGCGCAGGCGGAACTGTGCGCCACCAGAACCGCGCCTTCGTGCCGCGCAATCGCGGCGTCCAGCGTGGCCACCCACTCGGCGCACTCGGGTCGCGCCCACTCGCGCTGCACGACCCGATGAAAGCCGGGGTTCGTGCGCTCCCAGAGCGTCTGCCAGTGCTCCGGGCCGGAGTCGTAGAGTCCCGGCAGAATCAGAACGGGCGTTTCAGTCATTCAGTCCTCGCATGAAAGCCGCCTATCTCACGTAACCGAGCGCGCGCAGGCGCTCTTCGGCCGCGGGGTCCGGGACGGCGCCGCGCACCGAACCTGGCCCCGCCAGCTGCCGCAACAGGAGGCTCATCGCCCGCGCCTGTTCCGGTTCCCGCGCGGCGAGGTTTTGGACCTCGCCTGGATCCTGCTCCAGGTCGAAGAGCGCGGATTCGACGTGAGGGCCCTCGATGTATTTGAAGGGCCAGAGAACGAGAGCGGAGAGGTCCCCGCGGGGATAGCTCGCGGGCAGATCTCCCTGCGCGCCGGGACGGTGTTCCATCACGACCGCTCGACGCTCGGAGAAGTTCCGTGAGTCGAGGCCCGGCTCCAACGCCACGCCGGCGGACTGCGCGAGGTATCCGAAAACATCCACGAGCTGCACCGGCGTGTCGCGGACGGCCCCCGCTTTGAGCCCGGGACCGTTCAGGATGAGGGGAATCCGGGTGGCCGCCTCGTCGAGGGAGTTACGGTGCCCGAAGCGAGCGTGCTCCCCAAGCGACTCTCCATGATCCGAAGTCACGACCACGATGGTCTCCCCTCCCCCTGTCCTGTCCGCCACTGCGTCGAGGAGGCGCCCCAGGCTCCGGTCCAGGGAGGAGAGCGCCTCGTCGTACCGAGCCCGCAGGATCTCCGTCTCGACGGGCGTGGGGGCGCCCGCCCGCAGGTACCTTCCCAGAACGGCACCCTGCTCATCTTCAGTATCGAGCCCGGCCGGGCCGAAGCGTCCGAGATCCCGCTCTTCGGGAATCCAGGGGAGATGCGCCTCCATGAGATTCACGAACAGGAAGCGCGGCCTCGCCTCGGGACGCCGCCAGAAATCGAGAGCGCGATCCACCACCCAGGGCGCGCGCATCGAAGGGCCCGGGAATCCCGAGGCCAGGCTGCGAAGGCCCGGAGCGCGGGGAAAGGCGCCGATGATGTCGAAGAACCACGGATGGAATGCATAGGGGCGCAGCGGCTCGGCCTCCACCCGCTCGAAGCCGCGCAGCAGCGGGCCCTCTCCTCCGAACACACCGAAGTTCGCTGCGACCGCGGCCGTGGCGTAGCCCGCGCGGCGCAGACGGGCGGCGAGAAAGAGGTCGGGCGAGGCCCGCTCGAAGGCGTCGAACCCGGAGTCGTAGCGGTGCCGGCCGGGACGGACCCCGGAAAAGAGCGACGCGTGGGCGGGAAGCGTCCACGAGGCGTCGGTCCACGCGCGTCTGAACGTCGTCGATCGGCGGGCGAAAGCCTCGAGGTTCGGCATGGTGTCGCGCGCGTGTCCGTAGGAAGCAAGCGCCTGGGCGCGCACGGTATCGAGGACAACGAGGACGATGTCCGGCCGCCGGGCCGGCGCCGGCATCGGCGGAGCCCCGGCCGGAGGCGCGGGTGCGAAGGGCGGACGGCTCCACAGGCCCAGACTCACGATCGGGCCGAGCAGGAAGACGGGGCCCACTTTCGGCCATCGCGCCACGAAGGCCCGAAGCAGAACGAAGGCCAGCAGTCCGGCCACGACGCCGAGCGAGAGCGCTCTCTCCTGCCCCACCAGATCAGAAACGCGGGTCGCCGTGGCCACACGGCCCATGAGAATCGGCAGGACGATTCCCACGGTCAAGCCGAAGAGAAACGGAGGCGATTGCGTCTTCGACTCCGTTCGCGCGCGCAGAGCGAGGAGGATTCCCACCGCCCCCACAGACAGAGCGAGGAGACTCCAGTCGCGTGAGGCCGCGGCGCCCGCCAGGGGTCGCGACACCCGCAGCAGGCCCACCAGGAAGGGCAGCCACAAGTCGAGGCCGTGAGCGGGAAGCATGGTCGCGAGGGCCCAGGCCGCGGCCACGGCAACGGGCAGATAGGCGATGAAGGCGGCCGCGAAAAAAGCCCCGGAAGCGGCCGAGGGACGTGGATATCCGGCGACGGTCTCCGTTGCAGCGAGGATGAGCGTTACCACGAACCCGGCGAGAGCACTGCGAGGAAGCGTCTTCACGCGCCCCTCAAAATCCCGCGGTCTCGGGACGCTGGTAGCGGAAGAGCTTCTGCAGGGCGCGAAGCTCGTAGGGCGCCTCGTAGACGCTCAGGCGGTACCGCCAGCCGGACGCCGCGCGAAGGACGGCACGACGCCAGCCGGTCAGGGTGGGATCAGTGCTCGTGGGGTGATACGCGTTGAGCACCCGTTCGAAGTTCCGGATCCGCCGCCGCTGCCCGGCGTCGATCCAGGGAAGCCGGTCGGACCGGCGGCGCGAGACCTCTCGCCACGAAGGCGACGTCCACTCGTCCAGGGTTTTCGGAAAAGCGAATCCCTTTCCGCTGGCCGCTTCGAGGAGTTCGCCAGCCACGGGAACCGGGGTGTACTGATACAGGATGATCTCGGCCTCGGGGTGCTTCTCCTTGACCTGTTTCACGAAAGTGAGAGTGCACTCGATGTCCGCCGCGGGATCCGGCGGATTCCCGAGAACGAAGGAGAACTCGGGAACCACCCCAAACGCGCGCATGCGAGCGGCCAGCTCGAGCGTCATCTGCGGCGTGAGCACCCCGCCCTTGTCCATACGCGCGAGGGCCTCCGCCGAACCCGACTCCGCGCCCAGGAAGATCATGCGAAGACCGCTTTTCGCCATGGACTCCCAGGTCTTGTCCTTGAACTTCAGCAGCGTGTCGATCCGCCCCTCGCCCCACCAGCTGAAGCCCAGGGGGGCGATTCTCGCTGCGATATCCGCGCAGCGTTCCTCATGCGTGAAGAAATTGTTGTCGTAGAACTCGACGGCGTCCACTTCCCACTCGTCCCGATAACGCCGCAGGTTCCGCTCGACTCGCGCTGCGGATTGCGCGTTCCAGCGTCCCCTCGCGAGACTCACGACACCGCAGAAGTTGCACAGAAACGGGCAGCCATAGCTCGAGTGATAACCGAGGGTCCGCTTCCCCAGGAAGGTGGCTCTCGGGTATGCGGCCATCTCGATGCGGTGGAAGGGGAACTCCGGAAGAGCCTCGATGTCGGGAACCCGGGCCACCTCGCCCAGAGCCACCGTCCCGTCGGCGCGGCGGAACGCGAGGCCGGGCGTGCCCTCCGCGCGGGGATCCCGGCCGGAAGACAGAGCGCGCAGCAGGCTCAAGGCCGTGAACTCGCCGTGTCCCCGGATCGCGAAGTCGACCCACTCCCCGCCCAGGCAGGCCTCCGCGTGTTCGGTTGGAAAGTAGCCGCCCCAGATGACGATCGCTTGCGGGGCCGCGGTCTTGAGCGCGCGGGTACGCTCGAACGCATCCTCCAGTTGCGGCCCCGGCATCACCGTCATTCCGAAGACGGTGACGCCGGCGTCGAGGGCCGCTCGAAGCACCGCATCCGGGTCGGGCGTCGCGTTCCCGTCCACGATCTCGTACTCGAACTCTCCCTCCAGGACCGCACCGATGGCGAGCAGTGAGAAGGGCACGATCCGCTTGGACGCGACATTCGAACGCGGGTTGTAGAGAACCACCCGCAAGGACCGGCCGTTCGGTTCGGTGGTCGGCATCGTCAGTTGATGACGACCGGCTCCCTGGTTCCGAAGAGCCCCTTCACTTCCTTCCAGGCCCGCAGCGCCCAGACCTCGACGGGAAAACCCACGGCGAGACGACGGAGCCTGAAGCGCGCCATGGCCTGGAAGGCGCGCCGCACCAGATCCTTGAAGCCTTCGGGGCGATGGACCACCATCTTTCGCGCGGAATAGCCGATCCGGATGTAGTCCCGGATCCGCTGTATCCGCGCGTGCGCCTTCCCCTCGAGCCACGGCAGCTTCTGGATCTTCGGGTAGAAGATTGCCCACTCCTCGAGGGACGCGGGCTCCTGGACTCCGAGCCGCACCGCCTCGGGGAAGATCGGCGAGCCCGGGTAGGGCGAGAAGATATTGGTGAAGAAGGCCGCGTCGGGGTTGCGCTGTCCGATGGTGTCGACCATCGCGATGGTGTCCCGCAGGTCGGAATCGTCCTCTCCCGGCAGGCCGAAGATGAGGTTGAAGGAAGCCTCGACGCCCGCGCGATGACAGCGTTCGGCCGTGCGGTAGGCGGTCTCGAGATCCAGCCGCTTGTTGACGGTTTGGAGCACCCGCTTCGATCCTGACTCGATGCCGAAGAAGATCCGCTTCAGACCGCTTCGGCGGAGGAGTTTGAGCTCGTCGTCGGAGAGACGGTCCACCTGGTCGGTGCGGGTCTGGATGAAGTAGCCGAACGTGGTCCCCTTCGACAGCAGCTTTTCGGCTATCTCCACCGCGCGATCGCGCCGCACCAGGTAGTTGTCGTCGATGATGTCGATGACGTCGAGGCGATAGCGAGCCGCGAGATCGCTCATCTCGTCCACCGTGCGATCGGCGTGGAGCGGCTTCCAGTTGCGGCCGTAGACGGAGGCATTCGAACAGTACGAGCAGTCCCAGGGGCAGCCGTGCGACGAGCAGTAGAGCAGCCAGCGGAACCCGTGGCACCGGCTCGCGTAGCGCTCGAAATCCACGATCTCGAAAGGCCGCCGGGGCAGGGCGTTGATGTCCGTGTAGCCGCGCGGCGTGTTCGCCACGATATCGGCGCCGCGTTTGAAGAACGCGCCGGCGACGCCCGTGAGATCGCGCTCCCCTTCGTTCCAACGCTCCACTATCTCCGCCAGCGTGATCTCGCCTTGCCCTTTCACGACCGCGTCGAAGAGCGGCGAGCGCAGGGTCTGCTCGGGCAGGATCGACGGGTGCCATCCCCCGGCCACCACCGGAAGGTCCGGCCGCGCGGCGCGCGCGGCCGCGGCCACCGACACGCCCTGGGTGATCATGGGCCCGGTGACCATGCTCACGCCGAGCGCGCAGGCTCCGTCGAGCGCCTGCAGCACCGCCTTCTCGGGATCGTCCTCCACCGCCGAATCGACGATACGCACTTCATGGCCCCTCGCGACGAGGGGGGCCGCGAGGTGGATGAGCGCCAGAGGAGGGGCTGCCTCGTCCGAGTAGTAGGACGGAAAGAAGAGAACCACCGGCTTTCTCGCGCTCATCGCCGCCCCATCCTCATCCTCAGTTCTCCGCGATCACGGGCTGCTGGCGGGCGGGGATGCCCGTGCGCACCCGCTTCGAGAGGTCGACGAGGCGCCGTTCGAAGTCGAATCGGTAGAAATCGAAGCGGACGCGAAGCTTCGCGAACCACTGCGCCACCTGTTTCCCGAACGCTCCCTGCGCGGGCTCGAACGCGTACCGGAAATAGAAGTTGTAGCGGGGTACGAATTTGCGCACCGGCTCCGAGATCCAGGGGCCGATCGAGTGATCGAGGTCCACGTGCTCCCAGTCTTCCAACCGCCTCGGGGCTTCGAAGCCGAGCGCAGGCATCCGTTCGGAAAGCTCGGTGCCGGGGTACGGAGCGTAGAAGTAGATGGGAGTCTCGAAGGCTCCGTTGATCCGGCGCAGGGCCTTCACCGTGCGGTAGGTGTCGGCGAGAGAGGCCGGCGACTCGTTCGGAAAGCCCGCGATGAAGGAGAAGCGCGCGCCGATCCCCGCCTCGTCGAGCTTCTCCGCGGTCTCCAGGACCTCGGCCACGAGCGTTCCCTTCTTGATGCTCTGCAGAACCTCGGGCGATCCGCTCTCCGCCCCCACGTTCACCTTGTAGCAGCCGCTGTTTCGCATGAGGGCGAACTGCTCCTTGGTCAGGCGCCGCAGCAGGTCCGCGCGCCCCGTTCCGAACCACTGGATGCGCACGTTCTTCTCGATGAGGCCGGTGGCGATCGCTTCCGCGCGCTTGAGGTCGGTGAAGAAGTTGTCGTCATTGAAGAAGACCTGATCCAGCCGGTATCGCGCCTTGAGTTCGGCGACCTCCGACACCACCCGCTCCGCGGAAAGGCCGCTCCACCGCTGCTTGTAGACCATGGGGTCCGCGCAGAAGCTGCATTCGAAGGGGCACCCCTGCGACGAGCAGTAGTCGAGCCGGCGGGCGCCGCGAAAGGCGAAGTACTTCTCCATGTTGACGAGGCCGAAGTCGGCGCGCGGAAACGCGTTCACGTTCTGGAAAGGCCGCGACGGGTTCTTCACCACGACGCCGTCCCGCTTGAACGCGATCCCCGCCACCGGGTCGAGACTCTCGCCCGCCTGGAGCCTCAGTGCGATCTCGCGAAAGGTCTCTTCTCCCTGGCCGCTCACGCAGACGTCCACCCCGGCGGAGGCAAGGCATTGCTCGGGCAGGAGCGAGGGGTGCCACCCTCCCCAGATGATCGGCACTTTGGGATTCCGGCGCTTCACCGCGCGGCTCGCGCGGAGCGCGTCCAGGATGGGCTTTCCCGTGAGGACGGTGACGCCCACGCACAAAGCGTCGTCCGAGAGCTCGGCGAGCGTCGACTCCGGCGTCAGCTCGATCCGACCGTCGATGATCCGCACGTCGAATTCGGGGAGCATGGAACCGACGTGAATGAGAGCGAGAGGAAGGATGTGGCTTTCGCCCCTAGGGTTGTAGAGCAGGACCTTCGGGCGGTTCACGCACTCACTCCCGATCGCTCCGTGCGCGCCCTGAGAGCGCGCCCGAGGACGGCTCTCACCCGCTCCGCGACGCCGTGGGCGCCCCGGGGCTGGAACTTGGGGCAAACACACCCCGCGCAGATCGGATTCCCCTCGCCCAGCCGGGCGAGCGCGGTCTCGTAGGCCGTGGATCTCCGTGCGGCGCCAAGGCCGTTCTCTCCGCCCACGGTGGCGACCGTCGCCTGAAAGAAGCAGGGGCGCAGCCCGCCATCCGCTTCCACGACCGAGGACCACTCGGGAGCATTGCAGGGGGGGGCTCTCCGCGGGTCCGCGCCGGCCAGGAGATCCGCCGCCATCCACGCGAGCTTTCGCGCGTCCTCGACTACGAAGCCGCCGAGTTCGCCCTTTTCATCGAGCCGCGAAACCGCTTCGAGCATCGCATGGATCCCGGCCTCGTCCGGCCGCAGGAAGCTCCGTGCCGAAGGGTCCCCGCCGAACGCTCCGCTCGCCGAGTCGGCGGGCAGAAAGGAAATCCCGTCGAGGCCAAGCGAGCGCGCGGCGGCCACCGTGTCTTCGAGGAGCGCGGCGTTCCGGCTCGACACCACCGATCGGCCGACCAGACGCGGCCGCCTTGCGAGCGAAAGAACGGACGCGACCGACTCGCGCAATCGGGAGAACATCGAACTCCCCCGCGTGGCGTCGTGGACCGCCGGGGGCCCCTCCACGCTCACGTAGACCTCGTCGACCGCATCGAGCCACGCGGACGCCGTTCGAAGGCCGAGCCCGTTCGTGGCGATCTGAACGGAGAGCCCGAGCCCCCTGGCGCCGCGAGCCAGGGCCTCGATGTGATCGCAGAGCAGCGGCTCCCCGCCCGTGAACAGGACGCTCCGGGCCCCGAGCGCCTTCGCCTCGGCGATCAGAGCCAGACGATCCTCACGGCCCAGGGCCGCCCGGAACCGGCCGCCCGGCTTCCAGATCGAGCAATGGGCGCAGGTCTGATCGCAGCGCGTGGAGACATGCATGACGAGCAGCCGCAGATCGCGCGGCTTCATCGGCGTTCGAACTCGAGAAGCACGTGATCGCCCCGCTCATTGAAGAAGGGCGCCCTTCGCACGACGGCTTCCGCCATGGCGAGAACACCCACGACGATCGGATGCCGCCTGGCAAAGCCCTCGAAACCCGGACCCGGAACCAGGCACCCAAGAGCCTCCACCCGGCGAACCGTGGCCGCGGGAGCAAGCGCCCGCCGTACCGCGTCGACCGACTCGTAGTGCACGGAGATGGCCGAGTCCCCGACCTTCACCGCCACGGTCCTGCCCCGATCCGCCGCGGACCGACCTCGCCGGAGCGCCTCGGGCAAAGGCCGTCGTCCCATGAGGGACACGAAGCCCCGACCCGACGCGGTGAGCAGAGAGGGCGCGAGCGCAGCCCAGGTCTCGAGAGGGACGCAGTTGAGCGCCCCGAAATTCGAGATCACCGCGTCGAAGCTCGCCCCTTCCGTCGCGAGACTCTGCACGGGACGGCATTCGAAGGTGGCCGTCGAACCACGCGCCGCCGCCTTGGCCTTCGCCGCCTCGATCATCTTCGGCGAGGGATCGATGCCGTGGACAAGGCACCCCTGTGCCGCCAGCCAGACCGCATCCTCGCCCGTGCCGCATCCGATATCGAGAACGCGCGAACCCGGCCGCGCTGAAGTCATCACGCGCTCGGCCACGCGGAACCGAAACAGGCGTCCGGTGGGCGCCACGCCGAACGAGGCATCGTAGGAGGCCGCCAGAGAGTCGAAGGTCACGCCCGGCGAGGCTGAGGAGATCAGGCCGACCGCCGCTGCGCCACGATCATCGGGAAGCGGGCGGTCCGGCGGCCATGGCGGAAGGTCTCGATGAGATCGCGCCCGAACTCGCGCAGGCGGCTGGGCCAGCCGAAGACGCGCACCTCGAAGCCGCTGCGCTCGAGCAGGCGCGTCAGTTCGGTGATGGTGAAATACCCCGCGGCCGCGTCGCGGCAGGGCGCGTAGCCATAGCGTGAGAGGAAGTCCTTCTTCTTCATCTTCACCATCGCCTCGCCGTCGGTGGAGCGGCGATAGATGGGTGAATCTAGGATCACGAGAGCCCCGGTCGCCCGCAGGATGCGTCTCGCTTCCGCGACCACGTTCTGGGGGCAGCGCGCGTAGTGGAGCGCGCCGTTCAGGAGGACCACGTCCGCGCAATTGGGCGAGAGAGGGAGGAACTCCATGTCGGCTTCGATGCGCTCGATCCCCAATCCGAGGCCGCGTTCCTCTCCCAGCGCGGTCAGGCCGTCCATGGGGTCGAGATTGATGTCGAGCGCGGCCACCAGGTGTCCGCGCTCCGCCAGGCGCTGCGCGGCCCAGCAGCAGCCCGCGCCGATATCGACGATGGCCTGCATCCTCGGCCGCTCGCGGGAGAGCCAGTCGAGGAAGCGGCCGAAATGGCGCGCGCGCTGCTTCCAGATGCGGGCCTGGATGTGGCCCCTCGGAACCCTCGGCAGCTCGGACGAATGCCGGAAGCCCTCGTCGGCGCGGACCCGGCAGTAGAAGGCGGTCGCCGCAGCGAGCTCGGCCTGGCGCTCATGACCGAGGAGCCGGTGCACCCCCTGCAGGGTCGCGAAGAAGGCCTCGTCACGTGCGCACGTGAGACCGCCGCCCGATTCGGTCAAGGTCCCGCCGCACTCGGGACAGCACAAGGCCGAGACCCAGGGACTCGTCGCCGTGCTCGTTTGGAGTTGACTCTCTAGATCCATGACGGCGCTTCCACTCCGATGTTTCGCAAGGCGTCCTGAAAAAGTCCCCGAAGTCGGGTGCGGTGGTCCGTGGCGTGAAGCCGCACGACATGATCGGAAAGCTCGACGCCCGCGGTATCCGGGAGACGATAGCGGAGGTAGGGGCGGTGGATCATGCGCGCGGTGAGTTCGAGAAGGCGGGCCCCGGGAAGGGCTATGGTTCTGTTTACTGAATTCTGCCCGTGAAGTCTTGACGGAAGGAAATTTGGGAAGATGGGATCGATCCACGCATTCGCCCGCAGGAGGCTCCGGAAGGTCTCCTCCCCGCCGAGAGGTTTCAGACTGATCAGTTCGAAAGCGCCATAGAAATCGCGCCAGGGCATGGCGAGTGCGGTGGCGTCAACGAGGTAGTTGAGGCAGAGGAGCCGCCGCCAGCCCCGGACCTTCGCGACCAGCGTCGCGACGAGGAGGGTTCGCCACAGAGCGCCCGGTTCCGTGACCACGAAGATGTCGATGTCGCCGTCGTCCGCGGCGTCATGCGCGCAGCCGCCCGAGAGTGCTGCGAGCCTGACTCCAGGGAGCCCTCGCACGAAAGACAGGATCCGGCGGTTCCGGCTCAGGAGATCTCGCGTAGCCGCCTCGCGTCGCGAAAAGTCTCGTCTCAGGCTTTGCCAATCCTGGGAGCGCAGCCACACGAGGCCCTCATCCTCCACGAGATACTCGCGGAGCCCGGGTCCGCTCAGTGCGTGGCTCATCTGCTCCTCGCTCGCCCGCACGCCCACGAGGCGCGAGTGAAGGCTGGAGAGTCGAACCGGCGATCCGAAGATCGAGGCGTAGACCACGGGCCAGAGGATCCCGAGATCCAGGGCATCCAGCTCCCGCGCCGCCGCGGGCCGAGGTTCGAACAGCTCGATCACGCGAGACCTCCCGCCTCGGTGCCGCGCCGCAGGATGGCCGCACCCGCCGTGGCGAAGAGAAGGACGCCCGCGAGGATGCTCACGGGCAGAGAGAACCGCCCGAGCCACAGGAACAGGACCATGGGCACGCAGGCAAGAAGGGCGGAGCCGAGCGGCCGCGCGACTTCGATTTCGGCGTGCGCCCGGGCCCTGCGAATCAGGGCGGCGAAGAGGACGAGCTCGGCCGCGGTGAACGACCAGGCGCCGCCCGTCGCCCCGAAGGAAGGAATCAGGACGAGCCCCACGACCGCCGCCACCGCCACTCTCAAGCCGGTCAGCCGGGGAACGAGCGCGGTGTCGCCCGCGGCGATCAACAGGTGAAAGAGCGCCGCGTTCGAAAAGCACAGGAGCAGGGCCGCGGAGAGTATCCGCAGCGGGGTCGCGGCGTCGGCGAACCCGGGCCCGAGCACGACGAGGACCGCCGGCGCGCACAGGGCGAGGCCGAGGGCAGCGGGGACGCCGATCCACACCACGAGGCCGAACGTTCGCTGGGCCGCGCCTCGTGAACCGCGCACCACGTCACGGGCGACCGAGGGCAGCGCGCCCGCGGCGATCGCGGTGGGCAGGGTGAGGAGCGACTCCACGATGCGAACGGCTCCGCCAAAAAGGCCCACCACATGCTCGCCATGGAAGATCTGGAGCAGGAACAGCTCGACGCGCGTCGAGATGATCGCGAGGTAGCCGTTCACGCCCATGGGAACCGCCTGCCTCACGATGGCGGAGACGGTGGCGCCCGCCGCATCATCCGCCTGCACACCCCTCCGGAACAGAAGCGCTCCCAGGAAAAGCGCCGGACCGATCGACAGAGCGTAGGCCCGCGAGGCGCCGTCCACACCCGCACCGAAGGGCGAGAGGATCACCAGGGCGACCAGAGTGAACCGGAAGACGAGGAGAAGCACGGCCTCGTCGACCCGGCGCCCCAGGGCACGCAACGCCGTGCCCACCGTCTCGATCCAGCCCGCGCCCAGGAAATGAAGGGTGCAGAGGATCAGCGGCCCCGCCGCGATGCCCACGAGGGTCGAAGCGAGCGGAACCAGAATCGCGCAAAGCGCGACCACGACCAGGCTCATCACCGCCTTCATGAGAAAGATCGTCCTCAGGTTCCGCCTGCTCCTCACCACGAGCGGCACCACGATGGCATTGAGGCCGAGGTCGCAGAGTTCCGCGATCACGAGACCGGTCGATAGGGCCAGGAGAAACGTGCCGAACGACGTCACGCCGAGCGACCGGGTGAGCCAGAGCGTCGCGATGATGGACGATGTTCGGATCACGAGTTCGGCGGTGAGACGGATGGCGCTTCCCACCGACGCATCCCTCGCCGAGGCCGCGGACGCGCTCACGCGACGCGCTCGCTTTCCCGCAGACGCATCCTGAGCCGTGCCCACCCCGCCCGTAGCGCCGGCCTGACCGCGGCGACGCCGTGACCGTTCCGCCGGAGCCGGTGCGCTTCCGCGTCGTTCTCGATCCAGGCGCGCGCGGCGTCGTAGTACCGGGCCGAGCGGCGTCCCCGGACCACCGTCTCCCGATCGGAAGCGATCGCCCACGGCTTGCCGTTTACCGCCCTCTCACCCACCTGGCGGGCGTACTCGGTGCCGTGGATGGGATAGGCGGTCGTGGTGAGCACCACGTCGGGCGCGCTCTTTCGAATGTGCTCGACGGTGGCGACGAGGTCGGAATCCTCCTCCCCTTCGTACCCCACCATTATGAAGAAGCCCACCTCGATGCCGCGCGATCGCAGCGTGCGGGTCGCCTGCTGGACGCTCTCGACGGTCACCCTCCGGTCCATGGCGTCGAGAACCCGTTGGGAACCGCTCTCCGAACCAATCCAGACCCTGAAGCAGCCCAGGCCGACGAGGGCGTCCGCGATCGCATCGTCCACTCTCTCCGCGCGCGAGATGCACTCGAAGGGGATCTTCAGGCCCCGTTCCTTCATCTTCGCCGCGAATTCGAGGGTCCAGCCCTTGTGGATGGTGAAAACATCATCGACGAACCAGATCCGCTCCGGCGCGTACCTCCGCTTGATGAAGGCGATCTCCTCCACCACATCGTCGACGGGGCGGCGCCGATGCGACTCACCGTAGACGGCGCGCGAGCACCACCGGCAGGTGTAGGGGCACCCCCGGGCCGTGATCAGGGAGATCGAGCCGTAGCCGTGGCGATCCCGCCAGGCCTGCAGGTAGGGTTCGAGCGCGATGGCCTCGCGGTCGGGCCAGGGGTGGCCGGCGAGGCCTGGAAGAAGACCTCGGTCGGGCGCGTGCACGACTGCCTCGCCGATGCGGACACTGGTGCCCGGCACGTCCGGAGGCGGGTCCGCGTTCGTCCACCTCGAGAGCAGTTCGTCGAGCGTCGCCTCACCTTCTCCCCGCACGACCACGGAGGCCCCGGCCCTCAGGTATTCAACCGGATTCCCCGACGCGTCCGGACCGCCCACCACCACGGGAATCTCAAGGCCACGCGCGGCCGCGATCAGATCCACGATCCGCTGGCGCGTCATCAGATTGGCATAGAGACCGAGCCGCGACGGGCGCGACTCGCGCAGCGCGGCCACCAGGCGCTCCGGGGTGGAAAAGGTGGAGTCGAACACGCTCACCCGCCGGCCCCGGCCCTTGAGATAGGCGGACAGGTAGAGAAGGCCCAGAGGCGGATATGGGCGCATGACTCTTCGCTCGACCGGATCGAGTTCCAGGAAGTAGCCGTGCGACAGCAGGATTTCGTCGGCCATCAGCGCTCGCTCCGGCCGGTGGCGCCCACCGGCGTCGAGGCCATGTCTCGCGAGAGTTCCGGGGAGAAGGCCCGCACCTGTACCCTCGCCCGCGAGGCCAGGGCGAGGCCCGCCGCGGTCAGCACTCGCAGCGTTCCCTGGCGGACGACGCGGAGCACGCGCCGCCAGGCCGGGGGTTCGCGGGTCCGCAGGGCCCGCGCCAGCCGAAACCGGGCATGCGTGTGAGCGTGGAGCCAGCGGTAGTAAGGAGTCGATTGCTGGCCGCCGAAGAGCATGGCCAGATCCGAGGAGTCGCGCCAGTGCGCGGCGCCGGCCATCGCGTCCTTGACCCGCGCATGAAAGCGCGTCCCCGGCAGGGGGTACGCGACGGAGATGCCGATGTCGTCTGGAAGCACATCCTCGACGAGCTGGAGGGTGGCTCTGACATCCTCTTCCGTCTCGCCCACGTATCCGAACTGGAGGAAGAACGCCGCCTTGATTCCTGCCGCGCGCAATCGGGCCGCGGCGGCGCGGATTTCCTCGACGGTGACGCCCTTCTCCATGGCATCGAGGATGCGTTGCGAACCGGACTCGGCGCCGATCCACACCGTCTCACAGCCGGAATGCCGGAGCGCCGCCACCGTCCGCTCATCCAGAAGGTCGGCCCGGGAAAGACACTTGAAGGGAAGGGTCGCCTCCCGGGTCGACAGCTCCGCGCCAAACGCCTCGAGCCATCCCGGCTTCAGGCCGAAGATGTCGTCGAGGACGTTCACGTGCCGGGCGCCAAGGCGCTTCAGGGTCGCCACCTCCTCGGCCGCGCGCGCCGGCGACGCCACGCCGTATCGCTGGCCCCAGATGGGCTTCGCGCACCAGTTGCAGTGAAAGGGGCAGCCGCGGCTCGTGGCCAGGGGGAGCGAGAACGGGCGCCGGCCCCGCGCGCAGATGCGCCGATAGGGCGCAAGGTCGATCAGGTCCCACGCGGGAGACGGAATCGAGTCGAGATCGCCGACCGGAGATCGAGGCGCCCCCGCCTCGATGATGCCATCCGCGCCCGCGGTGATGAGCCCGGGAATCGACCGGGGCGGCGCGCCCGGATTCCCGAGCCAGTCCGCCACCGCGAACTCCGCCTCCCCCGCGGCCACCGCGGACGCCCCCGCGCGGAGGAAGAAGCCGGGATCGTCGGTCGCATCGGAACCCGCCACCACCACGTCGATGCCGCGCGAGCGGGCGAGAGAGATCATCCGCGCCGCGGCCTCGCGCATTCGCTCGAGGCACATCTTCGTGAGGTAGTTGAAACTGTCTTCGAAGATCACGAGCGCGTCCGGCCGTTCGCGGTCCATGGCCCGCCCGCAGTCGTCCTCCGAGGAGGCGAGCATGGCGTCGAAGAAGCGGACATCGAATCCCCTCTCGCGCAGGACGGCGGCGCAGATGAGGGAGCCGAGCGGAGGCATGGGTTGTCCCGCCCTCCGCAGTTTGGGATCGAAACGGAGAAAGTACGACTGAGCAACGAGGACGCGCCTCGCGTTCAAGGGGCGCCTCACAGGCATGGTGATTCGATTTCCGCGGCGCCGGCACCGAGCCGCCTGGCTCAGGGAGCCGACAGTTGGTGCTACTTCTTACCGCAGGTCGTGTCGCCCATGCCGGAGGCGCATCTTCGAGTACCGTCCGAGAACGTCGAGCAGAAAAAGCCCGATCGGCAATCCGCGTCGCCGGAACAGGTGCCGCACTCCTCGGTCGAGGCGCACGACGAGAGCGCTCCGATCACGAAGGCGGCCAGGAGGGCCAAAGCGCGTTTGGGGGTCATAAGGGAATGAAGCCTGGAAAACCTGAGGAAAACAAGGGGATGGAATAAGGACGGATTCTGGCAGGACTTGATGATCTGAGAGAATCGCAGGATTGTAATGAGTGAAGCAAACGACTGGAAGAACTCCCTGAACCTGCCGCGGACCGCCTTTCCCATGAAGGCTAACCTGCCCGACTCCGAACCCAAACGGCTCGCGGCATGGAAATCCAGAAACTGGTACGCCCGGGTGCGGGAGGCCCGCAAGGGAAAGCCGCGCTGGATCCTGCACGACGGGCCGCCCTACGCGAACGGTCACATCCACCTCGGCCACGTGGTCAACAAGACTCTCAAGGACCTCTCGCTCAAGCGCAGTTCGATGCTGGGCTTCGACGCCCCCTTCACCCCGGTCTGGGATTGCCACGGCCTCCCCATCGAACTGCAGGTCGACAAGAGCCTCGGTTCGAAGAAGAACCAGCTCTCCCCCGTCGCCTTCCGCCAGGCCTGCCAGGCCCACGCGGAGAAGTTCGTGGGGATCCAGAGCGAGGAATTCGAGCGCCTCGGCGTGTCCGCCGAATGGACCCGCCCTTACTACACCATGGCGAAGTCGTATCAGGCCACCATCGTTCGCTGCCTGGCCCGGTTCGTCGAGCGCGACCTCGTGTTCAAGGCGCGAAAGTCGGTTCACTGGTGCCTCTCCTGCAAGACGGCTCTGGCGGAGGCGGAGATCGAGTACGAAGAGGACCACATCTCTCCTTCCGTCGACGTCCGCTTCCCCCTGAGCGCGGCCGGGGTCTCCGCGCTCGCCGCGAAGGTGCCGCAGGTCGCAGGGCGGAAGGTCCACGTCATCACCTGGACCACGACCCCCTGGACCCTGCCCGCGAACCGCGCGCTCGCCTTCAATCCCGACCTCGAGTACGGCTTCTACGAGGAGTCCCCGGGCGGCCCCGTCGCCATCCTCGCCACCGGCCTCAAGGACGCCACCCTCGCGCGCTCGCGCACGGTGGAGCCGCTCAGCCTCAACGACCCCATCGCCACCGTGAAGGGCGACGTGTTCGAAGGCCTCGATTTCCGCCACCCCTGGATCGACCGCACCTCCCCCGGCGTGCTGGCGGACTACGTCACCCTGGACGCGGGCACCGGCATCGTTCACACCGCCCCCGGGCACGGCGCGGACGACTACGACACGGGCATTCGCTACGGCCTCGAGGTGGATTGCCCGGTCACCGACCGTGGTTTCTTCACCGCCGACATCGAGCATTTCGCGGGGATGAAAATCTGGGACGCCAATCCGAAGATCACCGAGTTCCTGCACGAGCGCGGCGCGCTCGTCTCGAAGGTCCCCTACTCACACTCCTACCCCATATGCTGGCGCTGCAAGAACCCCGTCATCTTCCGCGCGACCGCTCAGTGGTTCATCGCCATGGACCGGCGCGGCTTCCGCGAGAAGGCGCTTGCCGAGATCAAGGCCACGCGCTGGATCCCCTCGTGGGGTGAAGACCGCATCCGGAACATGATCGCGGCGCGGCCGGACTGGTGCATCTCCAGGCAGCGGCTGTGGGGCATCCCCATCCCCGCGGCCTATTGCGTCGCCTGCGAGGAGCCGCATCTCGAGACGTCGATCCTCGCCCGGGTGGCGGATACGTTCGACAAGGAGGGCGCGGACGCGTGGTTCGCCCGCGACATCGCCGACTTCCTGCCCGAAGGGTTCAAGTGCCGCAAGTGCGGCGGGACGAAGTTCCGCCGCGAAGACGACATCCTCGACGTCTGGTTCGACTCGGGTTCGCTGCACGCCGCCCTCGAGGCGCACCCCGATCGGAAGGTTTCGGCGGTCGCCGATCTCTACCTCGAAGGCTCCGACCAGCACCGCGGGTGGTTCCACTCCTCCCTGCTCGTGAGCGTGGGCACCCGCGACCATGCGCCTTTCAAGACGGTGCTCACCCACGGCTTCACCATGGACGGCGAGGGCCGGAAGATGTCGAAGAGCCTCGGCAACACCGTCGAGGCCGACAAGGCGATCAAGCAGTACGGAGCGGATGTCCTGAGGCTCTGGGTCTCCATGGTCGATTTCCGCGAGGACATGCGGATCTCCGACGAGTTGCTGAAGCGCGTGGCCGAGGCGTACCGCAAGATCCGAAACACCTGCCGCTTCCTGCTCTCGAACCTCTACGACTTCGACCCCTCGGCGGGCCACCGGGTCACCGAGCCGCTCGACCAGTACGCTCTCGCCGTTCACTACGACTTCGAGTCGAAGATCCGGGCCGCTTACGAGGAGCACGATTACCACGCTCTGCACACCCTGCTCGTCCACTACTGCACGGTGGACCTGTCCGCCTTCTACATGGACGTCCTGAAGGACCGCCTCTACTGCGACGCCGCGGCCGGCCCGCGGCGCCGCTCCGCCCAGGCCGCGATGTTCCGGATCGCGGATGGACTGGCCCGTTACATGGCTCCTCTCCTCGTCTTCACCGGCGATGAGATCTACGAGTCGCTGCACAAGGCGGAGCCCGGAACCGTGCATGAGCGCGAGTTCCCGGAGCCGGTCACACCCGACGAAGCCATCCTCGCCGCCTGGAAGCCGCTCCTCGAGGCGCGTGAAAGCGCACTGAAAGTTCTCGAAACCGCGCGCGCGGCGAAGACCATCGCGTCCTCGCTCGAGGCGGCGCTGACCATCAAAGGCTCCGCGGAGGCCCTCGCTCCTCTCCGGGCGCACGAGGCGCTGCAAGCCCCCTTCCCCGGGAATCTCGCCAATCTCTTCATCGTGAGTTCCGTCCGGCTCGAAGAGAAGGGCGGCTCCACCCTCGTGATCGAGGTGGCCCGCGCCGAGGGCGTGAAGTGCACGCGCTGCTGGACCTACTCCCCCGAGGGAAAGGCGGCGGCCACCGATCCGCGCGGTGCTTTGTGTCCGCGCTGCGCCGATGTGGTCCTTGCGGTGGAGGCCCGATGAAGGCGCTCGTCCTGCCCTTTTCCATCGTGGCCCTCGACCAGGCCACGAAGTTCCTGGTCATCAGGAAACTGCCGCTCTACGAGGACGTGCCCCTCATTTCCGGACTGCTGAGCCTTCAGCACGTGCGCAACTCGGGCGCGGTCTTCGGCTTCCTTTCCGGCACCACCATCCCGGGCAAGCCCTACCTCTTCGCCTTCATGAGCGCCCTGGCCCTCCTGGCCCTCGCCTACTACGCGCGGACCATCCCTCGCGAGGAGCGGTTTCCCCGCTTCGCCTTGAGCCTCGTGATCGGGGGCGCCATCGGAAACCTCATCGACCGCGTGCGCTTCGGCTACGTGGTCGACTTCGTGAAGATGTACTGGGAAAACCACGTGTGGCCGAACTACAACGTGGCCGACTCCGCGATCAGCATCGGCCTCGTTCTTCTGGTGATCGATTCGTTCCGGCCGCGCGACCGCGAAACCGCCGCGGCCGCGCCGTCCGTCCCCTCGTCTTAAGGTACGACGTCTCGTGCGACTCCTCCTCAACAACTGACGCAAGGCCAACCACCACTCCATGTTCCCGAAACTCTTCACCATCCCCGCCTTCGAGCTGTTCGGACGGCACCTCGGGCCCTACTCCCTGCACATGTACGGCGTCCTCCTCGTGGCCGCTCTCCTGGCCGCGCTGTGGCTTGCCGGGCGCCTGGCCCGGCAGAACGGCCTCGACCCGCAGAAGGTCCAGGACCTCGGCATCGCTTCGATCATCGCCGGGCTCGTTGGCGCGAAGGTCCTCCTGATCCTCGTCGACTTCGACCAGTACCGGGCGAGCCCCCGCGCCCTCCTCGATGTGCTCCAGAGCGGCGGCGTCTTCTACGGAGGCCTGCTCGGGGGGATCCCCGTTGCGTGGTGGTACATCAGGAAGCACGCTCTGCCCCTTTTCGGGACACTCGATGTCCTTGCCCCCGCGGTGGCGCTCGGGCAGTGCATCGGACGTCTCGCATGCTTCGCCGCGGGTTGCTGCTTCGGGTCTTCGTCAACCATGCCCTGGGCGGTCATCTTCCACAGCGAAGATGCTCACGCCCTCGTCGGGGTGCCCCTGGGCGTGCCCCTGCATCCCTCCCAGCTCTACGAATCGCTGGGCACGCTCATCCTGCTCTTCATCCTTCTCGCCGTGCTCAGGAACCGCAGATTCCAGGGTCAGGTCTTCACGCTCTACCTCGTCCTCTACGCCGTGCTCCGCTTCATCCTCGAGTTCTACCGGGGCGATGTGGCGCGCGGGACGGTCTTCGGAGGCGTTCTGAGCACGTCGCAGTTCATCGCGATCCTCGTCGTGTTCCTGACCCTCGCGGCCCTTCCCCTCATTGCCAAGCGCCCGCCCGAAGCCGTCTGATACGTCCCTCGGCGAGCGACGCGGGCTCATCGCCACCGCCTCGCACGCCGGCCTGCGTGTGGACAAGGCTCTCGCGGAGGTTTTCCCGGATCTTTCCCGCTCCCGGATCCATGGCCTGCTCGGCCTGGGCGCGATCCTGGTGAACGGCCGGCCCCCCAAGCCGTCCGCGAAGCTCCGTGAAGGCGATCGTATCGCCGTGGAAATCCCGCCCGCGGTCCCCTCCGACCTCGTTCCCGAGAGCGGGGACCTCGACATCGTCTACGAAGACGAGTCGCTGCTCGTGGTCTCCAAGCCCGCGGGGGTCGTCGTTCATCCCGGCGCCGGAGTAGTGACCGGCACGCTCGCCGCGGCCCTCCTTGCCCACTGCGGGGCCCTCTCCCGGATCGGCGGGGTCACGCGCCCGGGCATCGTGCACCGCCTGGACAAGGGAACCTCCGGCCTGCTGGTGGTGGCGAAGAACGACGAGGCGCATCGATCCCTCTCCGCCCAGTTCAAGGGCCGCACGATCACCAAGATCTACGCCGCCATCTGTCTGGGCACGCCGCGGCCCGCACGGGGATCGGTGCTCCTCCCCATCGGGCGCGATCCCCGCCATCGGCAGAGGATGGCGGTGGTGACCGCCGGCCGAGCCGCCCACACCGACTACGAGGTCACCGAGGTTCTGGGACCGGCGAGCGTGCTCCGGCTCACCCTCCACACGGGGCGGACCCATCAGATCCGCGTTCACATGGCCGCCCTCAAGTGCCCCCTGGTGGGTGATCAGACCTACGGGGCCGCCGCTCTCGCCGCGAAAGCCCAAGAACCCTGCCGGCATGCGCTCACCTCCTTTCCACGCCCGGCCCTTCACGCTGAGGTGCTCGGATTCACTCACCCGGTGAGCGGCAAGCCCATGCGATTCGAGGCCCCCTGGCCCGAGGATCTTCAGCGATTGCGGGCCTCGCTGAAAGAAGCCATCCCCGGTTCCCGCGGAGGTTCCCCATCATGAAGACGGTCTACAGAGGGCCGGTGTTCTCGATAGAAAGCGGCCTCGTCCGCGAGCCGGGCGGAGTCCGGGCGCGGCGCGACATCATCCGCCACTCGGGTTCCGTGGCCATCCTGCCCGTGCACGAGGACGGGCGGGTCATGCTGATCCGGCAGTACCGCTGCGCCTACGGGAAGATGGTCATCGAACTTCCGGCCGGGCGCATCGACAAGGGAGAAACCCCGCTTCAGGCCGGAAAGCGCGAGCTTCGCGAAGAGGTCGGACTCGGCGCGAGGAAGTGGGAGCGACTCCTGCGCATTCTCCCGAGCCCGGGCTTCTGTGACGAGACGGTCACCCTCTACAGGGCCACCGGCTTCTTCCCGAGCGTGTCCGAGCCGGACCCCGACGAACGGATCGAGATCCGCGACACGCCGCTCGGCGCCGCGCTCGACCTCGTGGCGCAGGGGAGGATCGAGGACGCGAAGACCGTGGTCGCCCTCCTCCTTGAGAAGCAGCGGGCCGACTAGAGCGTGTGTTCCATCACCAGGACGTGCTTTACGCTCGTCCAGGGCACGAAGATCTGGGAGACCGCGGTTTCGATGGTGCCGGTTTCCGCGATGGTGCGCTCCACTTCGAACGCGATGCCGATCGAATCCGAATGGAGCACGCGGCAGTTCGTCCAGGTGGCGGATACCGCCACGATCTGCTTGAGGACGACCCCGACTCCCAGTGCTGCCATATCCGGCCTCCTAACGTCGGTCGCGTGACTTCAAACGGGCGTCAGTCGTAGTACTCGAGCCCGAGGTGGGTGATGAGATCCTCGCCGCGCAGGTGGCGCAGCGTGTTCTTGAGCTTCATGAGCTGGATGAAGAGGTCGTGCTCGGGATAGAGGCCGGGCGCCACCTGCGGGCTCTTGAAATAGAACGAGAGCCATTCCTGGATCCCGCTCATCTGCGCGCGCTTGGCCAGGTCGAAGAAGAGGGCCAGATCGAGCACGAGCGGTGCGGCCAGGATGGAGTCGCGGCAGAGGAAGTCGATCTTGATCTGCATGGGGTAGCCCATCCAGCCGAAGATGTCGATGTTGTCCCAGCCCTCTTTGTTGTCGCCCCGCGGCGGGTAGTAGTTGATCCGCACCACATGGTGGATCTTCCCGTAGAGGTCGGGGTAGAGGTGGGGCTGGAGGATCTCGTCCAGGACGGAGAGCTTGCTCACTTCCTTGGTCTTGAACGAGTCCGGATCCTCGAGCACCTCGCCATCGCGGTTTCCAAGGATGTTGGTGGAGAACCATCCGTCGACCCCGAGGAGGCGCGCCTTGAGGCCGGGGGCGAGGATCGTCTTCATCAGGGTCTGGCCGGTCTTGAAGTCCTTGCCGCCGATGGGCGTGCCCGTCTTCCTGGCGAGGTCGATGAGCGCCGGGAAGTCGGCCGAGAGGTTCGGCGCGCCGTTCGCGTAGGGAATCCCCATCTTGATCGCCGCGTAGGCGTAGATCATGGAGGGGGCGATGTCCGGATCGTTGTCACGCAGGCCCTGCTCGAAGGCTTCGATCGTCTGATGGACCGCCGTTTCCTTCTTGTAGACCTCCGTGGAGCCGCACCACACCATGACCAGGCGGGCGAGGTTCTTCGCCTTGCGGAACGACTCGATGTCCGCCATGACCTGCTCGGCGAGATCCATCTTGGTCTTGCCGGTCTTGACGTGAGTGGCCTGCAGCTTCTTCACGTAGTTCTGGTCGAACACCGCGGGCCAGGGCGAGACGGTCTCCAGGAAGGGCTTGAGGGCCGCGAGATGCTCGTAGTGGAGCACGCCCGCCTTCTTGGCCGCCACGTAGGCGTTGTCCGGGAAGCAGTCCCAGCCGGCGAACTCGATGTCCTTGAGTTCGGCCAGGGGAACGAAGTCCTTCACGAGGGGCGAGCGCTTTTCCGTCCGCTTGCCCAGACGAATGGTGCCGGTCTGAGTCACGCTGCCCACGGGCTTCACGAGGCCGCTGCGAATGGCCTCCACGCCGGCGATGAACGTCGTCGCGACCGCTCCCATGCCCGGGAGAAGAATGCCCAGCTTGCCGGTCGCCGGAGCGATGGCCCTGCCTTTGCCTGATGACATCTAACCAAACACCTTGATTCGTTGCGGACCGTGGGATCGCCCCATGCGATAAGCACCCGTTGTGCCCAGGTCCTCGGGGAAAAGGAGTTTAACACGCGGGCCCGGACCTCACCGGGCGCGAACGGGAGGCCGCCGAAGCGCCTCGCCGCCTTGGATCAGGCGGTCTTCTCGCTGCGCGGGGCCGCGCCCGGCGCGACGCTCTGGATGAACTCGAGCGCCGCGTCCATGAGCTGCGGATTGCGCTGGGGCCCCACAAAGCGGCCCTCGGTGCGATCGAAGTTCAGCATCCCCGACCTCACGATCTTCGCCGGAGTCGTGAAGCGGAAGAGGACGACCACCCGCCCCTGCTGGGGGAGGCCGCCCTCGAGAAGACTGAATGTGAGATCGAACATTTCTTGGACGCGTGAGCCTCGAAAACCCGCCCGACGCGTCGCGGGGGGCGCTTGAAACGCCTCCGCGACCTCGAACGAGGCTTTGAGGGACGCGAAGCCTAGTGAGAGCCCGGAAATCCTGTCAACCCTGCTTCCACTGGGCTTTTTCGCCAGTGAGAAGGCGCCACCCTCATTCCGACCGCGCTAAGTGCGGGGAAGAAATTTTCAGAAATCTCCGCGGAAGAAAAACCGCTTATATAGTTTCTTGAGCGCCAGCGTTCCGAGGCTGTTTTTCGCGCATGGCTGCCATTCAAAGCTCGCGCGGGTTCGAGTTCCGCGGCCCTCCCGGTCACGGAGGCGCCGCGGGGTCGTCACCGCGCCGTCACGCGAGAGAAGCGCCCAGGAGGCGCGCGAGGTCCCGCGCCTCCACTCCCTTGCGCCGGGCATAGTCATCGGCCTGGTCGGCTCCGATCGGGCCCACCGTGAAGTACCGGGACGCCGGATGCGAAAAGATCAGGCCGGACACGGCGCTGCCCGGGGTCATGGCATAGCTAGAGGTGAGGGAAATGCCCGTTTTGGCCGTCCCGCCGAGGAGTTCGAGGATCGTCGCCTTCTCCGAGTGATCCGGCTGAGCGGGATACCCGGGCGCCGGACGGATGCCTCGATAGCGCTCTTTGACCAGATCCTCGATGGAGAGATCGGTGTCGATCCCCCATGCCTTGCGGGCCTCGCGATGGGTCCACTCGGCCGCCGCCTCCGCGAGGCGATCCGCCAGGGTCTTGGCCAGGATGGAATGGTAGTCATCGTGATCCTTCTCGAATCGCGCAACCATTTCGTCGAGGCCGCCGGTCACGGCCACTGCGAAGGCGCCGATCGAGTCGGGAACACCCGTCTCAATGGGAGCGATGAGATCCGAGAGAGCCGCGTACGGCTCGTCCACCACCTTCTTCGTCTGCTGCCGCAGCGTGTGCAGGTCCACTCGTGCGGTCCCGGTCTCCACTTCTATGTCGTCGTGGTGCGTGGAGGCCGCGCGGAAGATCCCGAGGCTCGAGCGAACCTGCAGCGCTCCGGGCACGGACATCGCTTTCAACATGGTCTGTCCGTCGGCGAAAACCTCCTTCGCCTTCTCGCCCCACTTCGGATGCTCGAAGATCTTCGGGTACGTTCCCGTGAGCTCCCAGGCGGCAAAGAACGGAGACCAGTCGATGAGCGGAACAAGCACCGCGACGGGCACATCCACATGCCTGACGCCCAGGAAGGAGGGCACGGGCGGCACGTAGCTCTTCCAGTCGGTCGCGAGCTTCCTGGCCCGCGCGTCGGCTAGAGGTACGAGGACTCTCTGCGAGACCTTGTTCGCGTAGTCGGTCCGCAGCCGCTCCTGCTCCCGATGGTTCACGTCGACGTAGGCCTGTCGCTCGGAGGACTTGAGGCTCGTGAGCACGCCCACCGCACGCGACGCGTCGAGAACGTGAACGACAGGCTGGTCGTAAGCGGGCGCCACCTTCACTGCGGTGTGCGCCTTCGACGTGGTCGCCCCGCCGATCAGCAGCGGGACGGTGAACTTGAGCCGCTTCATTTCCGAAGCGACATGCACCATCTCGTCGAGCGAAGGTGTGATCAGGCCGGAGAGACCGATGGCGTCGACGTTGCGCTCCTTCGCCACCTTGAGGATCTCCTCGCACTGAACCATGACCCCGAGGTCGATGATCTCGTACCCGTTGCAGGCGAGGACCACGCCGACGATGTTCTTCCCGATGTCGTGCACGTCGCCCTTCACCGTTGCGAGCAACACCTTCCCCGCCGCCGAACTTGTGGCCTTCTCGGCCTCGAGGTAAGGCTGGAGCCAGGCCACCGCCTTCTTCATCACCCGGGCACTCTTCACCACCTGGGGCAGGAACATCCGGCCCGAGCCGAAGAGATCTCCCACCACGCTCATCGCGTCCATGAGCGGGCCCTCGATCACGGTCAGAGGCTTGCCGTACTTCTTGAGCGCCTCCGCCACGTCGGCCTCGATGTGGTCGGCGTTCCCGGCCACGAGCGCGTGCTGGAGCCGGCCTTCGAGGGGCAGGCTGCGCCACGTCTCCGCGGCGGCCTTCTTCGCTTCCCCGCCCACGCTCATCGAGGACGCGTGATTGAGCAAACGCTCGGTCGCGTCGGGGCGGCGGTTCAGCAGCACATCCTCGACGAGGTCGCGCAGTTCGCGGTCAATCTCCTCGTACACGCCGAGCTGGCCCGCGTTCACGATGCCCATGTCGAGGCCGGCCTTTACCGCGTGGTAGAGGAAAGCGGTGTGCATGGCCTCGCGCACGGCGTTCTGGCCGCGGAAAGCGAAGGACACGTTGCTGATGCCGCCACTCACCTTCGCGTGGGGGCAGCGTTCCTTGATGAGGCGGGTGGACTCGATGAACGAGACGACGTAGTTCGCGTGTTCCTCGATCCCCGTGCCCACGGTCAGGACGTTCGGGTCGAAGATGATGTCCTCGGGCGGGAAGCCGATCTCCCGGGTGAGGATCCGGTAGGCGCGCTCGGCGATGGCGACGCGCCGCTCGGTGTTGTCGGCCTGACCCTGCTCGTCAAAGGCCATCACAATGACCGCGGCGCCATAGCGCCGCACCAGCCTCGCGTGCCTCTTGAAGGTCTCCTCGCCTTCCTTGAGGGAGATGGAGTTCACCACCCCTTTGCCCTGGAGGCACTGAAGCCCCGCCTCGATCACCGACCATTTCGATGAGTCGAGCATGATGGGCACCCGCGCCACGTCCGGCTCGCTCGCGAGCAGGTTGAGGAAGTCCCGCATGGTCTTCTCGGAGTCGAGCATGCCCTCGTCGAAGTTGACGTCGATGATCTGCGCGCCGTTCTCCGCCTGCTGGCGCGCGATGCGCACGCCCTCGTCGAGCTTCCCTTCGAGCACGAGCTTCGCGAACTTCGGCGAACCCGTGACGTTCGTCCGCTCCCCCACGTTGACGAAGTTGGACTCGGGACGGATGGTCACGGCTTCGAGGCCGGAGAGACGCAGCAGGGGCGTCTTGGACGGCGGAACCCGCGGAGGCACGCCCTCGCTCAGCTTCTTGAGGGCGCGGATGTGGTCGGGCGTGGTGCCACAGCATCCGCCGACGAGGTTCAGCCACCCACCCTTGACGAAGTCGGTCATGGCCTCGACCATGCTCTCGGGCGTCTCGTCGAAACCCCCGAAGGCGTTGGGCAGGCCGGCGTTGGGATAGCAACTCGTGCGCACCCAGGCGATGCGCGCGAGTTCCTCCATGAAGGGCCTCATCTGGGTGGCCCCGAGCGCGCAGTTGATCCCCACCGAGAAGAGCGGGAAGTGCGACACGGAGTTCCAGAAGGCCTCGATGGTCTGGCCGGACAGCGTGCGACCGCTCTGATCGGTGATGGTGACCGAGAGCATCACGGGCACGCGCGAGCCTCGTTCCTCGAAGATCTCCTCGATGGCGAACAGCGCGGCCTTCGCGTTCAGGGTATCGAAGACGGTCTCCACCAGAAGCAGGTCCGAGCCGCCGTCGAGCAGCCCCCGCACCTGGTCGCGGTACGCGAGCCTCACGTCGTTGAAGGTCACGTCGCGAGCGCCGGGATTGTCGACGTCCCGGGACATCGACGTGGTCCGGTTCATGGGGCCGAGGGACCCGGCCACGAACTTCGGTCCCACTCCCCCGTCTTTGAGGTACGCATCGATGGCCGCGCGCACCCGCTTCGCTCCCTCGAAGTTCAGCTCATAGGCAATCGACTCCAGGCCGTAGTCGGCCTGCGAGATCGCCTGAGCGCTGAAGGTGTTCGTCTCGATCAGGTCGGCTCCGGCGTCGAGGTAGGCGCGGTGCACTTTCTCCACCACATCGGGGCGGGTGAGGATCAGGAGATCGTTGTTGCCCTTGAGCAGCTTCTTGACGTCCTTGAAGCGTTCGCCCCGGAAGTCCTCCTCGGTGAGGCTCTCCCGCTGAAGCATGGTCCCCATCGCTCCATCGATGATGGCGATCCGCTGGGAGCACAGTTCTTCGAGAGTGGAGGGCTGTTTCATGGCACCGCGAAGTGTACAACTCCAGCCGTTCATCCGGTTAATCGGATGGATAGCTCGTCACCCCTGCGAAAGCCGGGGCCCACTTCCCCCTAACCCCCTCCCTTCCTTGATCCACCATCACGGCCGAGTACGAGTACGAACACGAGCACGACAAGACCCCATCCGTCATTGCGAGGGACCGCTCCGTTGGAGCGGGCCCGAAGCAATCCCGTGCCCCCCGCACCCACCCTCCGCTCACTTCGCGCCTCCTAAGCGGTGGTCCTCGTCCGCGGTGACGCTTCCAGGCGCGGGACTGCTTCGTCGCCGCACTCTTCGCTGGGCTCCTCGCAGTGACGGGGCGGAATTCCGAGGGCCAACGTACGGCAGGTAAACAGCCGGCTGATAGGTGGAGGTGGCCCCGGTTTCTGCGGCCCAAGGCCGGGCTTCGCGCCCGGGGTGACGGAAGTCGGCTGGCGGAAGCGCGTGGGAATCGAACCCATCGCAGCGATACACATCAGGATATCGTGTGCAAGCTAGTCAACGACTTACGGTCCAGAGCGCGGGTTTCTTTAGCCCCGATTTGTACCGTATCTCCTGGCATTCGGCCACATGTTGGCCACAAGGGTCAGCCGCGGCGGCGTCGGATTCGGTGAGATGCCAGGAACGCTTCCCAGGCACTCCTCGGGAACCGCCAGTGGCCTCGGCGCCGTCGCTGTCGGGCGCCAACGATGAGGCCCTTCAGGCACCACTTCGCCACCGCGGTGGTCGTGACTCGAGCCTCCATGGCCGCTTGGGCCCCGGTCATGACCTCCTCTGGATTGCCCCGGGGCCGGACCGGCCTGGGGCATTCCAGGTAGGCGTCCATGGCTTCAAGCGCGAGCGCGAACGCCCGGGCCAGCATCTCGCGCGGGCTCTCCCGTGAGGTCATGCTGGCACCCTTGCCGTGGGCCGGCGGATGGGAGCCTTCGAACTCTTCGCCAGCATGCGAATGGTCTGTGCAACCATAGAGGCGACGCGCGCGCAGTTCTCCATAATTTCGAGATCTCGATCGTCCTCCATGACCCTTCGCGCTCTCGACATCCTACCCAGCAGGCGGCCGAGATCGGTCGTGATGGACGCGCACTTCTTCATGGCTTGCCGCGCGACGATCGGTGCGGAGCGGCGGGCCCTAGCTCTCTTCTTCATGGTTGTGGTCCTCTTCCTTAAGATGGGGGAGTCCTCTTCAGAACGACGGTTACAGGGTACCCCTTTAGGGGTATACCCGTCAAGTGATACACTCACGCCCGTGAGCGCGAAGAAGACGAAGGTGGAGGCGTGGATATGCCGCTGCGAACGCTGCGGCCATGAATGGCAGAGTTTCGGGTCCGAGCGGCCGGTCCGCTGCGCGTCTCCGAAGTGCAAAAGCCCCTATTGGTTCACCCCACGCGGAGCGGCCAAGAAGACCCAATAGAGGCAGGTGCCGCGTGCCCGAGCGCGAAGGCCCAGATCAAAGGTTTCGCGCCCTTCTTGATGGCTTGGAGGGCGCGCGGCGCGCCCCGTACGTTCTAGGCCGTGACGAGGAATTCGCCCCTGGCGCGCTGTTCGGCGAGCTCTCGGTCAAGCGCGGCCTGACGAGCCGCGGCTTCATGCCGTTCACGGACGGCGTCCAGCTGCTGCAGGGTGATCCCGACATCAGCGGCCCCGGCAACGATGGCCTGATGCTGCTCCTCGACCGCGGCGATGGCGGCGTCGATCTCCGCAAGCTTCGCCGCTCTTTCCTTCTCGGGAAGGCCGAATCGCGCCCCGGATAGGTGGACGACTTCTGAGATCCGCTTCTTCATCACCTCCGGCAGCAATGCGCAGAGGTCGTGGAAAGTGAGCGCGCCTTGAAGATCACCAAAGGAAGGGAGGCTCGGAACAACACGCACCTGCCGCGAGGAGCCATCGCCGCGATGCTTCTCATGTCCGGAGAGTTGGCGCACAATCCCCGTGCCGTGAGTCCCTACCCATTTCTCCGCGTGCTCGTCGACGAGTCGGTGAGCGTTCGCGATCACCTCATCCTCGCTCGCATAGGCCGCCCGGATGCTCTTTCGTTCATAGAGCAGGGCCCCATGCTGGGCGCGGAGTTCGTCCTCTGCCTGGGTGATGGTCTTTGCGGCGGCCAACGCCGCTCGGACCGTCACGAGTGCGTCATCAGTCTTCGTCTTTGCCATTTGCAGGTCTTCCTTTAGTTGAGTTCGTTCTTCGGTGGATCGGGCGAAAAGTCGCCGGCCCGGTGTGGCGCATGTGGACATTCAGGGGTGTGTTCGACATCGGGCTCGTCGCGCTCACTGAATGGAAGCGGGCCCAGGGCACCACAGGCATTGCAGGCGCATCGAAGCTCGACCCCGCCGTCCGGAAGCTCCAGAGGAGGGGCGAGACGGAAGCGCGCCATCAGGCGCCACCCTTCTTCCGCCCATCGGAGTCGAGGGACAGGCCAAGGGAGTCGGCACGCGCATTGTCGGCGGCGATCTGCGCGAGGACGGTCTCCGCATCCTCCCCCGAGGCCTCGGCGACCGCGGCCGAGAGACTGGTGAGACCGGCCTTGATCGAGCCGACGGTCGCGCTCACGTCCTGCACCGGATGCACGTATGGCCAGGCATGCGCCCTCCAGGTCGCCCGCCGCGCGCCCGGATCGTCCACCGGCAGCTGGAGCGCGGACGCGCCAATCCAGGTCTTCCAGATCGGCCGGAGGAGACGCGGCACGAGGACAGACCAGCGGAACCGCTCGACGCGACGGCGCCATGCGTTGAGGATCACGCGCGCCAGGCGATCGTTGGCTCCCGACCAGTTGTGGGTCACGACCTCAGGAGGCACGCCCGCCGCGATGCAGGCGATGCGCAGCTGGTCCTGGCCAAAGGACTGATTGGCCGGCGGGTCAGGTGGGTCCGAGAACTTGACTTCTTCGCCGAGGCCAAGCTCCTCGAAAATGCCTGGCTCCAGGGCAACTATCGGGCGACCCGAGGAGTCCGTCTCCGCCGGTGGCTGGCCGGTCCATGGCGATGCGTCGTCGGAGGAGGAGCTTCCAGTCCGGAAGGCGACGTAGAGGTTGGCGAGCTGCTGGCGGAGCAAGACCGCGTCGGACCAGGCGTCAAGCAACCTCAGCCGGTTGAGCGCGGTCGCGAGAGCTGAGACCCCGCGAACCTGCCCCGGCCGCTCTTGGTCGAACACGTGAAGCATCGCCGCGGCCGGGATCCGGCGAGGCTCGGAGGCGCCGTTCGCGGGCAACGGCTCTCCGGGCACGACGTCGAGTACGTGATAAGCGACCACGCGGCCCAGAAGGTCGCGTTCGATGCCCTGCGCGATCGTGCCCCCCTCGATCGTTCGGGTGAGGTCGAAGGGGACTCGGGACGCGTCTATGACCTCGAGGGCGAGTGGCACGACGAGCTTGTCCTCCGGCTTCCGCGGGCGAAAGCGGACGAAGCACTCCCCCGCGGCGAGTACTTCCCGTACGACGACAGAGGTGAGCGCCGCAAAGTCCTCGCCCGCCGCGCCGGCGGTCTCCGCCCACTCCGACCAAAGGGAGTGCACGCGATCCCGCACGGCGGCCTCACGGGCAAGGCTGCGAGGAGTGAGGCCCCAGCCCACGACATCGTCGACCCACGCCTCCACGATTTGGCGCGCCACGCCGTCGTTGCGGTGCGCATCGCGACTACGAGCGCGGATCGTCGGAGCCGTTGACGTCGCGGCCACCGGTCCGGAGTCGGGCGGATTCCAGCCGCGCGTCCGGCGAGTCTGTGATCCCGCTTCGTAGTCAACGCGCGCCTGAACCTTTGGCACGGGTGAAGCGCCGCGCCCCCCGCCGGTACCCCCGAAGAACCTCTGAAAAAGACCCATGGATCATCCCCTCTTCTGCGGCACGCCGGCCGCCTCATAAAACTCCCTCGCGCGAACATTCAACGCCGCTCGATTGATCGACTCCTGCGACGGGTAGTGCGTGCTCCCCGTCGGCCGCTTCCACGAAACGCAACGCCGCGGGCCAGGTACGAGCCAAGGCGCAAGCGGCAACTCGGTGAGACCTTCAGGGCCGAAGACGTCGGCATCCTCCGGGCGCCAGCCGAGTCGCGAGCGCGTGCGCCATCGGGCCGCCAGTTCGTCCTGCGCCCGTTGCGCCAGGTTGAAGGCATCCGCCCGCGCAACATCGGTGTCGCCATCCCTCCAGGCCTTGACGAGAGCGCGCAGCTCGAGATACGTGGCCGCCGCGAGACTGAGCACTGCCGGCGTATCGCGCCGCCGGCGGTCGAGTTCCTTTTTCGCATCGGAATCTCCTCCTCCGGCAAGGTGCTGAAGCTGCGACGTGCGCAGGCGCAGATAGTCCATGAGCCCCATCAGGGTGTCCTCTCAGCGGCAGCTACGCGGGCCGCGACTTCGGCAAAGCGCGCCGGGGTCGGCGCCAGAATTCGCAGAGCTGCGAGAGCGAGGCCGAACGTGTCGAGAGACTCGTTTCGTTCGCGACCCGGCCGCATTGCCCACTTCCGCACGGGCACGCCATATTTGTTTCTCTGCACCACCTGGTGCTCTGCCGTCAGCTCCGAGAAGAAGGCATCGCCGACCGTGTCCGGGAAATGGATGTAGCCGGGCAGGTCCGGGTCTTCAATTCGAAGTCGGGCGTAGATGAGTCCCTTCACCTGCGAGGCGTCGACCAGGTGCCTTTGGACCGTTCCGTGCGGGGTGCGAAGGGCCTTCGGGGGCGAGACGAGCATCCCATTGAGTCCACCGTCGCGGCCGACCGATGCCCTGACGCCTCGGTTCTGCCTTGGGATGACGGCGCGATAGACGGCGCCGGTGCGATGACCGAGGCAGTCCACCAGCGTGGACGCGATGCGCGCGTGACCCCCGCCCTCACGCGGCCACGATCGCAGCAGCATTTCGTCCAGGGTGCGCCACGTCTCCGCGTCCTCGGGATCGCCCGGGAACGACTCTCGCGAGATCACCCACGAGATCTCTCCAGCAGTCCAACCGACCACGAGGGCTTCGAGCCGGTCGTCTTGGGTATCGACTCCGCACGTGAGAACGTCGACCGCGGCCGGAACTTCCTCGGCGTAGTGCTCGCGACGGAGGAGGAGGGACGCGCTCTCGACGCCATCGGTCGGGGCTTCCCAGCTTTCGCCCCTGGTCAGATTGACCCAGGTCTGGAGGGTGTCCGGTTGCCGCTTCGCCTGAAGGAACGCGGCGACCATCTCCGAGAGTCGAACCCAGGGCGAGCAGACGGCCCATGCGCGGTACCCGCGAATCCGGGTGACCTCCGGGGCCTCGGGCCGCCACGTCGCGGCCGAGAACATCGCCGCGCGCTCGGCATCCTCGATGCGCCCGCGGCAATGCGGACACTCGATGTACGCGGTCGACGGGTCTCCGGTCTCCCAACGAACGTGATTCCACTCGACGACGAAGGCGACTGAACACCGCGGGCAGGGCGCCCAGAGGGACCGTCTGTCAGAGCGTTCGAACCAGTCCTCGATCCGCGACGCGTGCTTGATGGTAGGGGTACTCGCCAAGACGACTTTCCGACGGCGGAAGGCAGCGGTCCGCTGGATGGCGAGGGCGAGCGGGTCGCCCTCCGGAGTCGCCGCTGGCCAGTGGTCAATCTCGTCACACCAGAGCCAACGCACCGGCCGCGAGGCGAGGGACGCAGGAGAGTTCGCCCCGCATAGCGTCAGCGGGGACGAGTTCAGGCGTTTGTGCAGAACGGCATCGCCCGTTGTCCGTGTCTTCGACGTCGTGGCCTGCAGGGAGCAAGCCTTCAGGGCGGGAGAGAGTCGATCCTGCGAGAACGAGCCGGAGAGCTCGAGCGTCGGCAAGATCACCATGCCGGGCCCGGGGTCGTTCGAGTAGGCGAAGAGGACCCCGTTAATTAGCACCTCCGTTTTCCCTATCTGGCTGGAGAAGAAAAGGACGACGGTGTCGACCGATGACTCCGTGAGCGCATTCATCGGCTCGCGGAGGTAGGGGGTGCGATCCGTGCGCCACGGCCCAGGGACCGGGCTTTCTCCGCGCCCGAGATGCCGGTGCTCGTCGGCCCATCCCGCCACCGAAACGCGCGGCGGCGGTGCGAACCTCCTCCACGTTCGATCGACCAGGTTATTGAGCATCGCTCCCCCGATCAGCCAGGACCTGAAGGCGCGTTCGGCACACGTCGTCGACCGCTCGTTCTTGCTCTGGTGTGATGGCCCCCGATGACACGAGATCTCCGGCCAGCCCCAGCAGGGCTTCGCGGTGCACGTCGACTATCGCCGCCCATGCCTCCTCCACGGCGTCGGCCTCGAGGAGTTCCCCAGCCCGGAGTCTCGCTTCGCGCTCCAGCTTCTCGCGTTGCGCCCGGGCCAACGCGGCCCGCTCTTGCGCGAGGTCGAGAGTCCCACGACGCTGTTCACGGTGGGCGATATACGCGGCCACGATCGCAGCGCCGTCAAATTGTGCAGGAGCCCGCCCACGGCCCCGAATCGACGGCACGAAGACCCCGGCCTCCACCAGGCGAGCGAAGGTCCTCCCGGCCATTCTGAGGAGCCGCGCGGCCGATGCGGTCGTGAATGCGGGGGAGGATGCCTTGCCCACGTTATGCCCCGCCTCTCGCGAGGGCCTCAGCCTGGTTGGATTCAGGGGCCTTCTCACCCGCCGGGATTGTCGACGTGTGGGGTCCCCGACACACTTCGACTGAGCTTCTTTCGAAGCGGAAGTTTTCGCCGGTGGTCATCACCTTGGCATCCATGCTTTTCAGTTCCCCGAAGGGTGGTTGCCCTTGGGAGGGTTCGCAGCTTTGATCTTCGAGACAGAGCCTTGGATAACGAGGACGCCGAGGAGTTCCTCCGCGTTCGGCTCGCGCGTGACGCGGTGACCCAACTCGACCACGCCGCCCACCGTATCGGGAAGCCCGCGGGCGAGCGCGGTCAAGCGGGCATCGGCGGCCGCGTAGTCCATGATCTTGCTCATGCCATGTCCAACAGCATCGCGTTGCGGAAGGCCTTGCGGGTCTCGGCGGGCGCCCGCTCGGCGGCATCGACCAGTCGGCGCAGGAGCGAGAGCTGCTCATCATTCCCAGGCATCGCCGCCGCGATTTCCCCAGCCAGGATGTGGCCACCACCCCGCGGAATGACCGCCTCCTGATTGTGGAGAGGCTGAAAGGACTCCGCGCCAAAGTCTGCGAAGTCCAGATTGGGCGTGCCCTGAGCGAAGCCCTCGGGCTTCGTGCTCTTGATCGTTACGATCTGCTTTGCCGTGGCCGCCGCGATGGCCGCCGCGGAGGCAAACCCAAGGATGCCGCCCTGCGCGAAGGCCTTGACGATGGCGGCCGCCGCGTCTATGGCTGTCGCCGCGATGGCCGCCGCCTTGTTCTTGCCAAACAGGTCGCGGAGGATGGATCCGGCAGAGGAGGCAACGCCCTCGAGCGTGGCGATCGAGAACTTCCCCTTCGTCTCTTCGACCGCCATCTGCGCGTCGGTCGACTTCTTGTGGGCTTTCTCGAGTTCGTCGTGGGTGAACTTTCCTGAGGCGAGCATTTCGGCATAGAGCCGCTTCGCATTGTCGGCCTCAGCCTGCAGCTCCTCCCGGGTCTTGAACCCCGATGCCGCCGCGGCGAGTTCGATCGTGGCGTAGTAGCCCTGCGCGGCCTCGGCCTGGATCCGATACTTCTCGGTCACGGCCGCAACGTCCTCCGCGTAGCGCTGCTCGTTCGAGAGCTTCAGGAAGGCGAGCGCCTCGATCTCCTTGTCCCTCGCGATCTGGATCTGAAGGAGCTTGTTCTCGGTCCCAGTCGTCAGGGAGAGAGCGATCGCCTGTTGAACCTCGCGCTCTTTGTTCACGATCTCGTCGCCGGCAAGGGTCGCGGCGGCCACGCGCTGGGCGTACTTCTCCACAATGAGCCGCTCCATCTCCGCGTGCTGGGCGTCCGACTCGAACTTGAGCCCTTTCAGACTTTCGAGTTCCTTCTGCTTCGCCGCTTCGATCTCAGCTAGCCGCTTCTCGAGCCCTACCTTGGTTCCGATTTCGATCTCGGCATTGAGCGCCCGGAAGGCCTCCGCGACCTTGTCGGCCATGTCCTGATTCTTCGCCGCGGCGCCATCCGCGGCGTCTCCCTGCTTGTTGGTCGCGGCCGTCACGGAGTTGATGGAGCCCCGCGTGTTCTCCATGTTGTAAGCAAGTCGGAACAGAGAGCCTGAGAACTCGTCGAGCTTCGCGTGGAGCGCGCTCTGCCCGACTACCCCCTTGGCGGCCTCTGCGGTGGACTTCGCGAGGCTCAGGGTCATCGCGTCGAGCTTGGTCTTCGCTTCGGACGTCATCGCCGCGAGCTGCTTCGTGCTCTCGCTCGCGAAGGGCAGCGACGAGGCGAGGCGTGCCATCGCGTCGACTGTGCCGACGACCCCGCCGGCGAAGCCAAGTACGGCAGTAAGAACCCCGTTCACGATGGTCTCGGCTGCGGCGAAGACGCTCGCGAAAATATGGCCGATCGTGATCACCCCTTGCCCAGCGTTCACGACGGCGATTGCGACGCCCTCGATGAGCCCGACCAGGCCACCCACGAGAGACTGTTGACTCTGGCCGAACGATGCTGAGAGGGCCTTGCCCACTCCGTTCACCCCGGCCATCAGAGATCTTGATCCGACGAGCGCGCTCGAGAAACCGTCCCCGAAGTTCTTCAGAGCGTTCCTCCCTCGCGTGACGCTCTCGGCCAGAGTGAGCTGCGCCTCTCCGATGGTCTCGGTCTTTTTCTTCGCAGCGTCCATCGCCGCGCCATAGAAAGCGGTCTTCTTCTCGGCATCGGTGAGTTGTTCTGCCGACTTGCCGAGCTTCTTCGCGTATTCCTCGTTGGCCTTGGAGACGTTCACCGTCAGACCGAGGTTGTCCAGGATCATCGGAGAGCTGCGGCCAAGGGCCGTGATGAGGTCATCGAAGGACTTCTTCGCGTCCTGGCCCATCGCTCGCCCGAGCGTCGTCGCCGCTTTCGCCATCGTCCCGAACGAATCGGCAGTGACAGGCAGGCCGAGTAGAAGAGCCTTATTTCCAGCGGCCATGAGATCGAGGTCGGAGATCAGGCCCTTCGAAGCCTCTCGCGACGTCGCGAGCATCGACTCCTTCGTCAGCCCGATGGACTCCGAGAGGTTCGAGAATGCACTATCGATTCCGCGGACCTCGCCACCGCGCGCGAGGAGCTCTCCGATCGCCGTCCCGATCGTCTCAAGGGAGTTCTTCGCGATCTCGCCGAGCTTCACGAACACTCCGAAGTTGACGGCCTGGCTGATGCTCTTGACGCTGTTCGCGGCCTGCTCCGCCTGCTTGGGAATCTGAGAGAGGGCGACCTTGTACTGCTTGTCGTCGACGGAAAGGACGAGCACGGCTTCGGCGAGCTGCTTAGCCATTGTGGACCTCCAGAGGGATGCGGCGCGTCACGCGGTGGCAGGATCGCAGTCGGCAGCGCGGATCCGCCGCTGCGCCGCGAGAAGGGCGACCAGACCGTCGCGGCGGGACTCAATCAGTGTCGCGAGGGCCGGCGGAATCGCGCCGCTCGCATAGAGGCCGGTGCCGTCAGAGTCGAGCGTGACTCCCGCGGCGACCGCGCGCTCGAGGATCTCAATCAGCTTCAGGTCGATCATGCGGTGGCCCTACCTGAGCGGAGCTGGGCGAGGAGCACCGCGTTTTCCTTCTCCGCGATGAACGGGAACTTGTTGACGATCAGAAAGTGGATCGCCTCGCGCCCGATGTGGCTCCCCGGATCGACACCCATCGAACGCAAGGTCTCTTCCAACTCCGCACGGTCACGCGGCTGGGCGTCACCCGGCCAAGACGCGCAGATCTCTCCCGCACGGGTTCTAGAAGCGGGTTTATCCGTTAAGGGTTCAATTGCAGTTTCGGGGGTGGTGCGGAGTTCATTTCTTCGGTGGTCGCCGGAAAACTCTTTGGTGGTACCGGTGAAGTTCTTTGTGTGGTCGCAGGAAAACTCTTTGGTGGTACCGGTGAAGTTTCTTCGTAGGTTGTCAACCAGCAGCGAATACTCGCTGCTGGACCGTGCCTCGTCCCTGCGGGAGCCTCCGCGCTCAACTCTCAGCACGCCGGCCGCTTCGAGTTCCTTGATGGCCTTGATGACGGTCGGGCTTGAGAGTCCGCATGCCCTGGCGATGGTCGCAACCGATGGACCGGCCGGGCCCGCGGCGGTGGAACGCGTGCTGAGGGTGCGCCGCGAGACCCATCGCTCTGCCAAGACGAGTAGGACAACACGCGCAGCGGACTTCAACCGACACTGATCGGAAGCCACGAAGCGGGCCACGAGCAGCGTCGGCGAACCGAACGCAGGAGCGAGGATGTCTCCGCTCACGCGCTCTTCCTCCTGGCCAGGAAGGCCTCGAGGCCGCGTTCTGAGAAGAGCAGTCGACGGCCGATGCGCACCGAACATGGCAACTCCGCACCGTTTCGGTAGAGCCACGCCGCCGACATCCCGAGACGCGCCGCGGCCTCGTGGACGTCGAGGTTTCGGTCGGCCGCGGCGCCTGCCGGGGCCTCCGTGGGCTCGCTGAGCCGCATCCGGACGCGCGCCTCAAGTTCGACGAGCCGCCCCAGCACTGCGGGCAGCTCATCGCGCGGGACGGTAGCGATATCGATCTCGAGGGTCACCGTGCGGCCTCCCTTGCGCGCTCTCCGACCAGGCGCTCGACATCCACCGGGCGGATCGCCCGAACTCCGCCGGAGAGGCGCAGCGCTGGCAGCTTGCCCGCGTAGATCCAGTTCCTGACGGTCGCCGACGAGACCCCCAAGAGCCTCGCGGCATCCGAGGGAAGCAAGAGGTCGACGGCCGGTGTGACGGTTGCCGTGTTCATGAGTCAGAGTTTTACGATGCAAATACCTTGACAGATCATGCGGCGAGTATTACCGTAAATACCTATGACACTAAACCGCCGTCGTCCTACCCCAGAAAACGCCTCTCTGCGCTTCCTGGTCGAGGATCTACTTGACGTCGTGGACGCCCCAGAAAGCGCCATCCGAGCAATGCAACAGGAGGCCGCGACCGTCCTCCTTCCTGGAGCGACGCAGGCCCTCTCTCGCCAGCAGCGGCGTCTGATCGCGTTGCCGCCAGCGGAGTTTCAAGAGCTTCGTCGTTTCCTACTGGATCAGCTGCGCAGCGTCGCGTTGCCTCAGATGCTGCCGCCAGGTATCGAGCGCATCCATGACGTGAAGCTAAGACTCAATCTGCAGCTGCGGGCCAACGCGGGCCCTGGTGGCGTGCCGATCGTCGATGGATCGGTGAGGGATGTCCTGTGGTTCTACGTCGCGCACCTGGTGAGTCGCGCGGGCACCTCGAAGCTCACGCTCTGTCCCGCACCACGGTCGCAGCGCGAGGCGGCGGCAGACGCCGCGTTCTGTGGGCGCCTCTTTGTGCGCCGAGGGACGGCCAAGGAGTTCTGCTCGCCGACTTGCCGTGCCAGAGTCGCAACGCAACGGGCTCGACACAAGGGAGCCACGGCGTCGGTGCGGCCAAAGAGACCGATCGCGAACGCCCATCGGAAAGGCGGTCACAAGTGAGAGGTGATGGATTCGTGTACCAGCGGGGATCGGCCTGGTGGGTCCAGTACCGCGCCAACGGGCAGCGGATCCGAGAGGCCGCGAGGATCCCCGACAAGGACGGCGTGCTGCGCCCAGCCACGACGGAGGCCGAGGCGCGGCGCTACCTTAGGGCGCGGCGAGCCGATGTATTGGGAGGCCGCTTCCTGAGCCCCCAGGCGGCACGCCTCTCCGTGGCCGATCTCCTCGACGCCCTGGAGACGCACCTAGCCGCGAAAGGGATTCGCTCGCTCGCGAAGGTGCGATGCCACGCGAAGGCGCTTCGAAGCTTCTTCGCGCTCGAGCGCGCCGCGGAGGTCACGCCCGCGAGCATCGAACGGTTCAAGGCCGAGCGCCGGGCCGCGGGCCGAGCGGCTGCGACGGTCAACCGAGAGCTCGAGATCTTGCGCCAGGCATACCGTCTCGCCGTGCGCCACCGCCATCTCGCACCGCCGAACGTTCCGGCCATCGACATGCTCCCGGTCGATAACGTGCGCCAGGGCTTCTTCACTCCGAAGGAGATCAGCGCGCTACTCCCCCACCTCGAGCCGGATCTCCGCGACTTCGTGGAGTGGGCCAGCCTCACCGGGCAGCGAAAGGGCGAGGCCTCTGCGCTCGCGTGGGCGATGCTCGACCGATCGGGCGCCGTCTGGGTCTTCCAAATCCCAGCCACGATCGCGAAGAACAAGCACGGGAGAACGCTTCCTGTCGTCGGCGTGGCGCGCAGCGTCATCGAGCGCCGCCTCCAGGCTCGGCGACTCGGGCTTGATCTCGTCTTTCACCGGACGTCGAAGGGGAAACCCGGGCAGCCCGTGGCTCTGTTCGACAAGGCATGGAGGAACGCCCTCAAGGCCGCAGGGCTCCCGAGCGAGCGCCTCTTTCATGATCTGCGGCGATCGGCCGCGCGAAACCTCCGCAGGGCCGGGGCGAGCGAGACGGAAAGCATGCGCGTCACCGGGCACAAGACCCCCTCCATGTTCCGCCGGTACAGCATCACCACGGACGACGAAGTGGCCGCCGCCCTGCAACGCGTCGACGACGCGATCGCGAAGGGCCACATTTGAGCCACAAACTCACGAGCGCCTGACACCAACCCCGCACCAGTTGCGGGGAAGGTGGCGGAAGCGCGTGGGAATCGAACCCACCTGTCCGGGGAGACCCCGGACGCCAGCGGCTTTGAAGGCCGTGCAGGTCACCAGACCCGGCTCGCTTCCACGGAACGTTGCGGTGAGCATAGCCCGCCCGACTCCTGGCGCCATGCCGCCCCAAGCGATCTTCAAATGGGGCAGAATCCACCCGATGTCCGACGCCCACTCCTCGAACAAGGCGATCCTCTACGCTCTTCTCGCGAACTTCGGCATCGCGGTCTCGAAACTGGTGGCGGCGCTCTACACCGCTTCGGGGTCGATGCTCGCGGAGGCGATCCACTCCTTCTCCGACTGCGCCAACCAGGTCCTTCTCTTCATAGGGCTCCACCAGTCCCGGAAGCCGGCGAGCCGGGAGTATCCGCTCGGTTACGGGAAGGTGACTTACTTCTGGAGCTTCGTGGTGGCCCTGCTCCTCTTCAGCCTCGGCGGTCTCTTCTCCATCTACGAAGGCTGGCACAAGCTCCACCATCCCGAGCCGGTGTCGAAGCTGTGGGTGGCGCTCAGCGTCCTCGCGGTGTCGATCCTGCTCGAGGCGGGGTCGCTCGCGGGGTGCCTCAAGGAGATCGCCCACCTGCGGCGGGGAAAGTCGTTCGGCTACTGGCTCAAGAACACCCGCAACGCGGAGTTGGTGGTGGTTCTCGGCGAGGACGTCGCCGCTCTCGTCGGACTCGGGCTCGCCTTCGGCTTCGTCGGTCTCACCGCGATCACCGGAAATCCGCAGTTCGATGCCATCGGTTCCATCGCGATCGGCGCTGTCCTCGTGGCCGTGGCGATCTTCATCGCGGCCAGGATCAAGGGCCTCATCGTTGGAAAGTCGGCGGAGGAGGATGTGGAGGAAGCGATCCGCGAGGAAATCAAGCGCAGCCCGGGAATCGAAGAGCTGCTGCGCGCGATCACCATGCAGTTCGGACCCCAGGTCATGCTGGCCGCCAAGATCCGGGTGACGCCGGGGCTCTCCATCGAGGAGGCGGTGGCGCGGATCAACGAACTCGAATCCCGCATCCACGAGAAGTTCCCCGAGATCGCGTGGTGCTTCATCGAGCCCGACGACAAGGATTAGGCCGGCAAGCGGGCTGGGAGCAAGGGGGTGGGACCCGGTGAGTGGATCCCGGCGTTCGCCTGGGATACGACGGAGCTGATCTCGGAACGATTTAAAGCCCGTCGTACTTCGGCCCGCCCCCGCCCTCCGGCGTCACCCAGGTGATGATCTGGTACGGATCCATGATGTCGCAGGTCTTGCAGTGGACGCAGTTCGAGAAGTTGATCTGCAGCTTGAGCGACTTCGGATTGCCGTCGTTCTTCGGCACCATCTCGTAGACCGCGGCCGGGCAGAACTTCTCGCAGGGGTTCCCGTACTCGGTCCTGCAGGTGGTCTCGCAGATGTTGGGATCGGCCACTTGCAGGTGCGCCGGCTGGTCCTCCTCGTGGAGAGTTCCCGCGTGGAAGACGTCGGTCAGACGGTCGAAAGTGAGCTTGCCGTCGGCCTTGGCCCGCTGGAAGAAGTCGCGGGTCGTGCCCGCGCCATACCGGTCGATCAGCTTCTCCATGTCGGCGTGGCCGCCGGAGGGCGCGAGAGGATCGACGAGACCGCGGCCGCCCGTCACCATGAGGAGGCCGGTGTTGATCATGCCGCCGAGGAAACCGTGCTTGAAGCCCTGGTGGAAGTTGCGGACGGCGTAGAGCTCCTCCCTGACCGGCGAAGCGTTGACGCGGTCCTCGAAGCCCTTCAGGACCGCCGCTGACGAGTCCTCGCGTTCCAGCGCCTCGAGCGCGGTCTCAGCGGCGAGCATGCCGGTCTTGATCCCAAGGTGGATGCCCTTGAGGCGCATGGCGTTCAGGAAGCCCGCGGCCTCGCCGATGAGAAGGAGGCCATCCGCGTACGTCCTGGGTATGCAGTACCAGCCGCCCTCGCTGATCGCGCGGGCGCCGTACTTGAGCATCTTCCCGCCCTGGAGCAGTTCGGCCACGCGCGGGTGCGTCTTCATCTTCTGGAAGAGACCGTGCGGGTCGAGGAACGGGTCGCGGTAGTCGAGACCGATCACGAGACCGACCGAGATCTCCGTATCCGAGAGGCCGTAGATGAAGCCTCCCCCGAAGGTCTCCCACCCGAGCGGCTCGCCCATGGTGTGAATGACTTCGCCCTTCTGAATGCGGCCCTTGGGAACTTCCCAAAGCTCCTTGATCCCAAGCGTGTAAACCATCGGGAACTTGCCGGCATCGAGCTTGAGCTTCGCCACCGCGGTCTTGGTGAGACTCCCCCGCGCGCCCTCGGCCAGGATCGTGACCTTCGCGCGGATGTCGACGCCGGCCTCGTAGTTGGCCTTCTTCTTCCCGTGCTTGTCGATGCCCTTGTCGCCGGTGCGCACGCCCACCAGCCGATCGCCGTCCCAGAGCAGGGACGCGGCCGGGAAGCCGGGCATGCAGTCGACGCCCCGCTTTTCCGCCTCCGTGGCCAGCCACTTGACGAGGTTGCTGAGGCTGATGACGTAGTTGCCGTGGTTCTGGAGAGGCGGCGGTGTGATCGGCAGCCGGAACTTCGATTCTTCGAACAGGTATTCGACGCAATCGGTCGTGACCTTGGCGGCGAGCGGCGCGCGGCCCTCGAAGTCGGGAATCAGCTCACGAAGCGACGACGGATCGAGCACCGCGCCCGAAATCGAATGAGCGCCGAACTCGGCCGCCTTCTCGATCACCATGATCGAAGGCTCTAGGGGCTTCACCCCCGGACGCTTGGCCCGCTCGGCGAGGAGGTCCTTCAACCGTATGGCCGCCGCAAGACCCGCCGGGCCGCCACCCACGATCAGGACGTCGGTTTCGAGAGTATCTCGTTCTTCAGTCATGGCGGGCACATTCAATCACATCCACCCGTGCCAGAATGCGGCGCCATGCGGTCCACCATTCTGGCCATCGGCGCGGCCATCGCGGGGCTCTTCGTGCTCGCCGGGCTCGTGGCCTTGGTCGCCCGGAAGCTGCGGCTCTTCCGGCCGGAGAAAGCAACCGAGCAGATGCGCGCGATCCCCGACCCGGGCTCCGGTTCCGTTTCCTTCGTGCGGACCGGCGCGTCGGGAGCCGCTCTCTCCGCCCAGGACGCGGTGGACCGGGGCGCGCCGCGCCTCCGGGAAACCTCGGCGCCGGCCTGGGCGAGCCGCGTGATCGTCCTCAACTCCCCCTCCATCCGCATCGGCCGGGCCCTGGACAACGATATTGTCCTCGCCGAGGATCCGGTCTCCGCCGAGCACTGCCGGCTGGACCGGGTCGATGGGACGTTCCGCCTGACGGATCTCGGGTCGACCAACAAGACGTGGGTCAACGGAAAGAAGGTCGACGCAGTCGTCCTGAAGGACGGCGATCAGATCCGGGTTGGACGGACCACGTTCGTCTTCGAGTCGGCGGGCGCCCGAGGCTGAGCCCGCGGGCGCCTGAAACAGCGCTACCCTCGCGACGCGAAGTGCGCCTTCGCCTCGGCGGTGAGCGGTGGCAGGACCTCGAAGAGGTCGCCCACGATCCCGTAGTTCGCGACCTTGAAGATGGGAGCCTCGGGATCCTTGTTGATGGCCACGATCACCCGCGACGAGTACATGCCGGCGAGGTGCTGGATGGCTCCCGAGATGCCGCACGCGATGTACAGCGTCGGGGACACCGTCTTGCCGGTCTGGCCCACCTGGAAGGAATGGGACACCCATCCATCGTCGACAATCGCGCGTGACGCGCCGATGGCGGCGCCCATGGCTTCGCCCAGTTCCTCGATGAGCTTGAAGTGCTCGGCCGCCTTGAGTCCGCGGCCGCCCGACACGATGACCTGCGCCTCCGCCAGCTCCTTCTTGCCCGAGTCCTTGGCGCGGAACTCGCGGACGCGAGCCCGCGTCGTGGCGTCGACGTCGGCCGAGGCCGTCTCGCAGGTCCGGCCGTCGGAGGGCGCCGTGAGCGCGAACACGTTCGGACGAAGCGTGGCGATCTGCAGGGGGCTCGTCCACGCGAAGGTGGAGATCATCTTGCCCGAGTACTGAGCGCGGGTGGCGACGAGCCTCCCGTTCTCCTGGGTGAACGACGAGCAGTCGGAGACGAGGCCGCCTCCCGTGAGGAAAGCCACGCGCGGAGCGAGGTCCTTCCCCATCGCGGTGTAGGGAATGAAGACCGCGGACGGGCTCTCCATCTCGACCACCTTCGCGACGGCCCGGGCGTAGGACTCGGACGAGTACGAGGCGAAGCCGGCGCCCGCGAAGCAGACCACCTTGTCGGCGCCATGAGCGCCGAGGGTCTTCGCCGCCGCGTCGTCGGCCTGGCCCACGAGCACGGCGACGACCTTGCCCGAGGAGGCGTCGGCCTGGCGCCGCGCTTCCGAGACCGCTTCGAGAGAAGGGCGGCGCAGCGCTCCGCCCCGGATTTCCGCGAACGTCAGAATGGTGTTGGACATGGCTAGATGACCTTCGCTTCTTCGTGGAGGAGACGGATGAG
>JAIBCN010000228.1 GCA_019694155.1 Vicinamibacteria bacterium
CGGCCCTTCGGAGCGTTGGCGCGGCGCCGCTAGAACCGCAGCATGATGCCGCCGGTCCACTCGTACTGGTTCGAGTACTGCGCCTTGGATCCGCTGTAGCAGCCCCAGTAGGCATCGCACCAGAATCCGCTCGCGTTCGCCTTGATGCGAGTCGGCGTCCAGCGGCCTTCGAGACGGAACCCGAAGGTCCTACCTTCCGGAAAGAGCTTCAGCCCGATGGCGCCCGTGCTCGAGAGCCTCGAGCTCCCCCCGACATTTCTGGTGACACCCGCGACGGGCACGGCGCTCGGCGCGTAACGGGTGGACCCGAAGCCAAGCAGCAGATAGGGCCGGGCGAAGGTCTCGGGGCTGAGGAAGGTGTAGGCCAGATACCCGTGGTAGTTCCGCACCTTGACATCGGCGATCTTGAGGCTCGAGACGCCGGTGATGTCGAGGTCGGTGGACTCCTGAGAGAAGAGCACCCCGATCTCGGAGTGTCCGCCAAGGAGGAAGCCCACCCGTCCTCCGAGGGATGACGAGTTGAGAGGATCGATTCGGGTGTACGTCCCGAACTTGCCCACCGCGACACCGGGCCCGGTCACGCCCTCGCTGAACGTCCAGCCGGCCGAACCCGTGATCTCCACCCGCTTCTTGCCCTGAGCCTGGGCGTCGACCGCGGCCAGGGCGGCCAGAAGAGCGGCAAGAATCATCCTTCGGATCATGGTCTTCCTCTGCTTCCTCTAGGGGCGCCTCTCACCAGGGCGCTCACCCTCGATTGGAGTCGGTGGATCGGGCGGCGGGTTCGGGTCGGGCGCTGGCGGCGCCGGGGTCACCGGGGTCATGGGGGTCAAAGGCGTGATCGACGCCTGGTAGCTCTGCAGCAGCGCGGTCAGCAGGGCCGCGACCAGGGGCCCGACCACGATGCCGATGAAACCGAAGGCGCTCAAGCCTCCCAACAGGCTGATGATGAGGACGGGCGTGCTGACCTGGGCTTTGCCCGAGAGGAGCAGGGGTCGGATCACGTTGTCCACGTTGCCCAGGATCAGGATGCCTACGAGCAGGAGGGCGACCCCCTTGCCGACGGAACCCGAGAGGATGAGCCACGCGGCAGCGGGAAGCCAGACGAGCGTCGCACCCATCATGGGCAGGAGAGCGAGGAACCCGATCATCACGCCCCACAGCACAGCGCCGCGTATGCCCAGCAGGGCGAAGGTCAGGCCGCCGATCAGCGCCTGAGTCGCGGCGATCGCGAGGGTTGCAGTCACGCTCGCCGACACCAGCGCGTTGGTGATCGCCATGAGCCGTTCATTCTGCTCGGCCTCGAACGGCAGCATCCGCTTGACTCCGGCGTGGACCGCGTCGAAGTCGCGCAGGAGAAAGAAGAGCAGGACCAGGGTGATGGTGAGGGAGAAGAAGAAGCCGGCGACGCCCTTGACCACGCCCCCGGCGCTGCCCGCGACGAACTGGGCGGCGGCTCCGATGCTGCTCGTGATCTTCGCGATGACTTCGTCTTCCGGCGGCAGCCCGGGCGCCTTCTCGCGAAGCCACTGCCAGCCCTGATGCAGCCATGCGGAGGGCCCCGATCCGCCGTGAAGCTGCTCCCCGAGATAGGAGACCGCGGTCGAGCCCTCGAGCATGAGGGTGGTGCCGACGAAGATCACCGGCACCACCAGAAGGACCACGACGAGGAGGGTGAGCAGGAGCGCGGTTCGCGTCGGACCGAACCGATCCTCGAGGCGCGTGCGCACGGGATCGAGGCAGATGGCGAGGACAACAGCCCAGCCGATCTCCACCAGGAACGGCTCGACCACCCGGTAAGCGAGCCATAGAATGAGCGAAACAGCCCCGAAAAATACGACCCTCGAGTTGGGCGGGGACGGTGAGTTCTCCTGCATTCGCAGCCGCGAGAGTAACACGCCTTCCCGCCGCCATTTACCGCGCCGCGCAGTACTCGGGCGGCGCTTCAAGAAGGAGAATGACGGAAACGCCCGATGGAGCGACTCATTCCTGATCCGATTCGAATCCGCGCCGCGCGAGGCGCTGTCTTGCGATCGCTGACGGCGCTCGCGCTGTCGGCCGGTGTGACACTCGCGTCCGTCGGCCCCGCCGCCGCGCAAGCCGCGAGCGAACTGAAGGGGTCGGACCAGACACGTCTGGGCGACGGCCGGCGCACCCTGCGGCGCCTGCCCTTGAACCTGGGCCGCGGGTTTTCAGGGGTCTTCCATCGCGAATCCATCCTCCCTCTCTTCGTGGGAGGTGTTGCCACCGGCGGGGCCTCGGTGCTGGATGAGCCGTTGCGGGCAAGCATCAACCCCGACCCGGCCGCGGGCTGGGGACAGACGGTTGGAACCGCGGGCGGCGCCATCTGGACGGGCGCGTTCGTCTCGAGCCTGTTCGCGGCAAGCCGCTTCAGCGAGAACGCGCGATTCCGGGCGGCCTCCTACGATCTCGTCGAAGCCACGATCGTGAATGCCGGCTACGTTCAGTCCTTGAAGCTCATCGTCCATCGACGCCGGCCGAACGGAACGAATCGACAGTCATTTCCGTCGGGGCACGCGTCGAACGCGTTCGCCCTCGCCACCGTGGCCGAGCGGCACTACGGTTGGAAGGCCGGCGTGCCCGCGTACCTGCTGGCGGGGCTCGTAGGAGCCTCGCGACTGAAGCAGGACAAGCACTACTTCAGCGACGTCATGGCGGGCGCCACCCTGGGCTACATCGTGGGCCGCACCACGGTAAGGCGGAACAGCGAAGCGATGGCGGCGGCATCTCCCCGGACCACTGTCCTCAGGGTGTCGCCGATCGTGGCCCGCGAGGCGCGTGGCCTGATGCTGTCCGTGGCCTTCTAAGGGGGGCGTCAGGTCAGGACACAGCCGCTCTTGACTCCTCGCCTCCGGGCACGCGCCCGAGAACGTGGCGAAGCGCGGACTCGAGCCCGGGGTAGGCGAACACGAAGCCCGCGTCGAGGGCCTTCTCGGGGTTCACGCGCGCGCTCGCGAAGAGCAGGGGGCCCGCCATCTCGCCGAGCGCCACTTCCAGCGCAAAGCGAGGCGCGGGGATTATCGCGGGCCGGTTCAGGACGCGGGCCAGGGTTCTCGTGAACTCGGCGTTCGTCACCGGCTCTGGCGAGGTCGCGTTGATGGGCCCGTGGATTTCGTCGTTCATCAGGGCGTGGTGGATCAGGTAGAGCAGATCATCGAGGGCGATGAAGCTCCACCACTGGGAGCCCGATCCGAGGGGACCGCCGAGTCCCAGGCCGAAGGGCGTCAGCATCGGCGGAAGCGCCCCGCCGGCCGGAGTCAGCACCAGCCCGGTGCGCAGCTGAACCACGCGGATGGACGCGGCGCTCGCGGGCTCGGTCGCCCCTTCCCATTGGACGCAGGTCTCGGGCAGGAACCCCTCGCCGGGGGGATCCGACTCGCGGAGGATTCGATCTCCGCGGTCGCCGTAGTAACCCGTCGCGGACGCGGAAACGAAAACCGCGGGCGGCTTCCTGAGGGCTCCTAGCGTCTCCGCGAGCCTTCGGGTGAAGGGAACCCTCGACTCGCGGATGAGCCTCTTCTTGGCGTCGGTCCAGCGCCCCTCCGCGATGGAGTCACCCGCGAGATGAACGACAGCGTCGAACCCCTCCATCTCCGACGGATGCGCCGCGCCCCTCTCCGGGTCGAACTCGATCTCACGGTCATTCGCGGCCGCGCGCCGGGTCAGGCGATGCACCTCGTGCCCCCCGGTCTCCAGAAAAGCGGTGAGCGCGCGCCCCACGAGCCCGGAGGCGCCAGTGACCAGGATGCGCAGAGGCCCCTTTGGCGCCTTCGCGTGCACCTCCAGGTCCTTCGCGAGGACGCGATGGCGGTAGGCGAAAGTGGCGGCGAGTTTCCTTCGCGCGAGTCCCGAGCCGAAGACGTCGCCGAGACGGCCCAGGGGCAAGGTGTAGCGGATGGAATCCTCCATCACGCTCGTGGTCTCGCTCTTCGGCTCGAAGCGATGGGTATGGTCGAAGAAATCGAAGGGCCCGGTGCGCTGGACATCGCGGAAGATCTCTCCCTCGCGCACTTCCGTGAAATCGGAGAGCCACACCATCCGGACACCGGGGAACACCGGAACATGGAGTTCCACGGACCTGCCCACGACGGGAGGCGTGAAGGGCGAGACCACGCGCGGCTCCTCCCAGGGCGGCGCCAGGCGCTCGAAAGCGCCGCGTCTCATGTGCCACGCGTAGGCGATGGCGGCGCTCACCGGGAGATCGGAACGAAGGAGAAATTCGCGTGGGGTCAAGTCAAGCACCAACGAAGGCAATGTGAGAGTATCGCGGGCTGGCCGATCCAGGATATGGACGCCGAACTGATCGAGGAGAAACCGTGGCCGCCCAGTACATGTTCACAATGAAGGACCTGCGCAAAGTCACCCCGCAGGGCAAGGAGCTCCTGAAGGGCATCTGGCTTTCGTTCTACCCCGGGGCCAAGATCGGCGTCCTCGGATCGAACGGTGCCGGAAAGTCCACCCTGCTCAAGATCATGGCCGGGGTGGACAAGAACTTCGCGGGAGAAGCCTTCCCCGCCCAGGGGGTCAAGATCGGCTTCCTGCCCCAGGAGCCGGTGCTCGATGCCACGAAGAACGTCCGCGAGAACGTGGAGGTGGCGGTCGCGGCCAAGCGGAAGATCCTGACCCGCTATGACGAGCTCGCCGCGAACTACGCGGACGAGACCGCCGACGAATTCGCGAGGCTCCAGGACGTCATCGATTCCCAGGACCTGTGGAATCTCGACACCCACCTCGACATGGCCATGGACGCGCTTCGCCTCCCGCCCGGAGACGCGGAAGTGAGCAAGCTCTCGGGCGGTGAGAAGCGCCGCGTCGCCTTGTGCCGGCTGCTCCTCGACGCGCCCGACCTGCTCCTCCTCGACGAGCCCACGAACCACCTCGACGCCGAATCGGTCGCCTGGCTCGAGCGGCACCTCAAGGAGTACAAGGGCACGGTCGTCGCGGTCACCCACGACCGCTACTTCCTGGACAACGTGGCGGGCTGGATCCTCGAACTCGACCGCGGCCAGGGCATTCCCTGGGAAGGCAACTACTCGAGCTGGCTCGAGCAGAAGAAGAACCGGCTGGCCCTCGAGGAGAAGGAACAGAGCAGCCGGCAGAAGACGCTCGACCGCGAACTCGAGTGGATCCGCATGGCTCCGCGCGCCCGCCAGTCGAAGGGCAAGGCCCGCCTCGCCCACTACGAAGAGCTGCTGGCCGAGGAGCAGGCGGCGGAGAAGCAGGACAGCCGCCGGGAAATCACCATCCCGCCCGGGCCCCGGCTGGGCGATCTCGTGATCGAGGCCAAGGGCCTCCGCAAGGCCTACGGCGACAACCTGCTGATGGACGACTTGAATTTCAATCTGCCCCGCGGCGGCATCGTCGGCATCATCGGTCCGAACGGCGCCGGCAAGACAACGCTCTTCCGCATGATAATGGGCCAGGAGAAGCCGGACGCCGGCACCCTGAAGATCGGAGACAGCGTCGCTCTTTCGTATGTCGATCAGTCCCGCGAAGCGCTGAACGGCGAGTACAACGTCTGGGAGGAGATCTCCGACGGCGGCAAGGACCTCGTGCTCGTGGGCAAGCGGGAGATGAACTCACGCGCCTACTGCGCTTCGTTCGGATTCCGCGGGCCCGATCAGCAGAAGAAGGTGAAGGACCTGTCGGGCGGCGAGCGCAACCGGCTTCAGCTCGCGAAGCTCCTCAAGAGCGGCGGCAACGTCCTGCTCTTCGACGAGCCTACGAACGACCTCGACGTCGATACGCTGAGAGCTCTCGAAGAGGCCCTCGTCAACTTCGCGGGCTGCGCGGTGGTGGTCTCCCATGACCGCTGGTTCCTCGACCGCATCGCCACCCACATGCTGGCCTTCGAGGGCGACAGCCAGGTGGTCTGGTTCGAAGGCAACTACCAGGACTACGAGGCCGACCTCAAGCGCCGCATCGGCGCCGAGGCCGACCAGCCCCACCGCATCAAGTACCGCAAGCTGACGCGCTAGGTCCGTCTACTTCTTGATGAAGTCCACCGCGTTCTTGACGTCGATGCGGGTGGCGGTGACGCCATTTCCCGGGTCGGTGATCGGACGGCCGGAGCCCTTGAGGGCATTCTCCAGATCGTTCGCGGCGGCCGAGGGCTTCGCCTGCATCATGAGGGCGAGCGCCCCCGCCACGTGAGGCGCCGCCTGCGACGTCCCCGCGAACCCCGCGACACCGCCGCCCATGCCGGATGAGGTGATGGCGGCCCCCGGGGCGAGCAGATCGATGGCGGTGCTGCTGTTGGAGAAGCACGTGACCTTGTCGGCGGCCGTGGAGCCGTCGGTGCATCCGAAGCTGATCGTCCCGATGTTCGCGTCGTAGACGGCGCCCACCGCGATCGCTCCGGCGAGACAGGCGGGCGCGCCGATCTCCGACTTGTTGGCGGAGTTGCCGGCCGAGGACACGGTCAGGGTCCCGCGGGCGCGAAGGGTGTTCACGGCCTGGGCGAGGCCCGATGTGAAAGCGCTCGCCGCGTCGCACTGCCCCGGGAAGCTCCCGAAGACGAGGGAGGTGTTGACGATCTTCACCGAAGGCTGCGTGTTGATGATCCAGTCGAAGGCCTTCATGAGCTGGGTGGACGAGGCCGCGGCTCCCGTCTTGTCGAGAACCCGAACGGCGACGATGTCCGCGTCGGGCGCGACCCCGCGGGGGGCGACGCGCCCGCCGGACGTGATGATGCCCGCCACATGGGTCCCGTGGCCCTGCTCGTCTTCGGCGGCGCCCGCTCCCGAAGCTTCCGTCCGGCCTCCCGGGCAGCAGCCGGTGCCGTCGGCGTTGGCGCAGAAGCACTGCTGGCCCACGATGTCGTCAACGAGGTCCGGGTGGTCGGAGTCGATGCCGGTGTCCAGCACCGCGACCACGACGCCCGCGCCGGTGATTCCCGACGCCTGCACGTCCCGCGCGCGGATCAGCTCCGTGCTCTCGGCCAGCGCCATCTGGCCGGGAATGTCGAGGTCGATCTTCTGGACGCGGTAGTCGCGCACCAGTTTCTTGAGGCCCTCGTAGGTGACGTAACCGCCCACGGCCGAGATGTTCGTGAAGGTATCGGTGACGCGGAACTCGCTCGTGGAGATCTGATCGAGCACGGCATCGCGCCGCTCCGCGATGGCCTTCGATCGCGCGCCGAGGTCGGTGAGGGACAGGTCGTCGCCGTCGAAAAGGACCACGACCCTGACGCTCGGCGACTCGGCCATGGACGACAGAACGGAGGTTCCCACCACGCCGGGAGCCGCCATGTGCGCGTCGCCGGTCTGGGGCAGCAGGAACGCGGCGAGGAGAAGCAGGGCGAACAATAGGCGTTTCATAGCCGCAAGGTTTCCTGGTTAGAAGATGAACTGCGTCTGAATGCGGAGTTCCTTCGTCGTTTCTTTCACCAGGTCGTCGCGGAGGGCGCGGAAGTCAGCCACCACCTTCAGGGTGTGCTTGAGGATGAAGTAGTTGAGGACGCCGCCCTTCTCGTTGCGCCTGTTCGAGGGCACCTTGTCCGAGGGGTCGTACTCCGCGTAGCGCGCCGCGATCTCGACCTTGTCCCTCTTCAGGAAGAAGCCGGCCTCGACGTTGTAGCCGTTCGAATGGAAGGTGCCGGAGGACTGAGCGGCCGGGCCCGAGGTGTTGGACGAGGTGCCGCTCACCGCTTCCGGCTTCCGCTTGCGGTTGTAGTACTCGGCGAAGAGCGAGAAGCCCTTGTACTTGTACATGAGGTCGGCGCCCAGGATGGTGGTGTTGAGGTCGGTCAGGTTGGTGGCGCCGCTGAGGTCGTTGTTCTCGAACTGGCCCGCGATGGCGAGGAGGGGCTTGTCCCAGCCCTCGAAACCGGTCTCCGAGTAGGCGACCTTGCCGAGGGGCTCGAAGCTCACCCGCGCGTTGTACTGCAGCTTGGTGTTGTCGTTGCTCGTGCGGCTCGCGGAGTTCCCGTTGAACACGCCGGCGAAGTACTCCACCTTGTCGCTGGCCACGCGCCCGGAGATCTGGAGACCGACATCGCGGCCGCGCGTGTACTCGCCGTTCAGGATGGAACGGTCGGCGAACTGGAGATGGCCGGAACTCGTCATCTCCTGGCGGCCGAGCGGCACCTTGAACTGGCCGAGGGTGATCTTGAACGCGCCCTTCTTCGACGCGTCCCAGGTGAGAAGGGCGTCCTCGAGAGGCGTCTGGGTGGAAGCACCCGCCTCGGGGCCGGCCCATGAGAGCTGGACCTCGTAGGTCAGCTCCTTTTTCCAGAACCAGCCCTCGAGCGATGTCTTCGCGCGGCGGATCCGGAAGGACGGCTTCGACTGCCCATCCGAGGTTGTCCCGGGGAGACGGACATTGTCTGGCGGAATCTCATCGGTGAAACGGAACTGCAGCCGGTTCGAAAGCGAGATCTCCGCGTTGTCGAGGGTCAGGGTGGTCGCACCGTCTTCGTGCACGATCTTGTAACCCCCGGCCGCTGCGGGCGGGGCCGCCTGCTCGGTCGCGGCGGCGCCATCGACTTCGGCGACGACCCGGGTCGCGGTTTCCTTGATTGACACGGGGCCGGCAGCGGCCGGATCGACGCTTCCGGCCATCAGGGCCAGCACGTGGACAAAATGCAGCATGGTTCCCCCTCCAGGGGTGGAAAGATCAGGGCGACGAGGTTCTTGGGGTGCGGCTCTCTGGAACGCGGTGTGCGAGAAGCTTAAACCGACTTTCGCATCACGCCCTTCCGGTCGATGGCGGCGGCGAGCGCCATGTCCTTCTCCGTGATGCCGCTCACATCGTGCGTGCGGAGGGCAAGTTTCACGACGCGGTAGCGGATGTCGATATCCGGATGGTGGTCCGCCTCCTCGGCCATGGCGCCGACGCGGGCCACGAACCGAAGCGCCTTCGGAAAAGTCTCGAACTTGAATCCGCGGCGGAGCGCGCCGCGGGACAGGGTCCAGCCGGGGAGTTCGGGCAGACGCTTCCGGATTTCCGCGCCCGAAAGCGCCTTCAGCTTCTTCTTCGCCATGACCAAGCCGCCTCTCGTGCCTGTGGACGTTTCAGAATCACGCCGCGGGGCCCCTGGGGCGCCCGGGCCGTCTTCGTCCCCGGCGTCGCGGCGGCCGTCTCTGACCGTCGATGGACCTCGGTGGGTGCGGACGGGGAGGCTCCATGCCGGGCACGACTTCGGCCTCGACCGACTCGCCATCCACCGTGGCCCCCGCGGCCACGTCGCGCCAATGCTGCACGATCTCCGAATCCAGACCGTGGATCTCGGCCAGGAGCAGCGCCTCCTGGAAGTAGGGCTTGTGGGCCAGGTTCCTCGCGGTATTGCGGGGCAGGTCGGTGCGGTGGAGCTTGGAGCCGACGGCGGCAAGCAGGCCGAGTCGCTCGATGTCACGGCGCGCGAAGGGCAGGCTGATCGGCGTCACTCCGTGGGCGACACCGGGGCCATGCCCGAGGTCGGCTTCCTCGTCGAGTTCGACCATCTCCGCCACCACGTCGGTTTCGTCCACCTGGCCTTCGAGGGCCTCCGCGGGAAGCGGCTCTTCGATCTCCTCCTGGAAGTCGCGTGGGCCGTCGACGTCGACGAAGGGACGAGGCCTCGCGGTGGCGCGGAGGCCGCTCGACAGAGGGATGCCCAGGGGCGGCAGGAGGTGAGCGATGAGGATCGCGTTCGAGAGAGCGGCGTCCGAGCCGACCCGCTTGCGGTAATCATCGAGCGTGCCCAGAGTGTCGAGAAGCCCCGTCTCGCCGCGGCTCAACGCCTTGTGCGCCTCGGGGAAGATGTAGGCGAGGAGGCCGGTCGCGTAGAGTTGCTCGAAAGTGGAGCGCGCCGAGCCCTGGCGCAGGATCTTGTAGATCTCGTCGAGGATCCGGACATGCGAGCTCTTCACGATCTCCCCGCGCCGGGCGCGGATCGCCTCCTGGGCCTCGCGGTCGATGCGGAAACCGAGTCGGCAGGCGATGGCCACCGCCCGCATCATGCGCACCGGGTCTTCGCGGAAGCGTTCGTCGGGATCGCCGATGACGCGGACGCGCTTCGCTTCGAGGTCCGCGATACCTCCGGTGTAGTCGATGATCGAAAAGTCGGCGATGTCGTAGAAGAGGGCGTTGATGGTGAAGTCGCGGCGGAAGGCGTCCTCTTCGGGAGTGCCGAAGGTGTTGTCCCGCTTGACGATGGTGTCGCCTTCTTCCGGCTCGGCCTTACGGCGGAAGGTGGCGACTTCCACCACCTTGTTGCCGAAGCGGACGTGGCAGAGGCGAAAGCGCCGCCCGATGATGAAGCAGTTGCGGAAGAGCTTCTTCACCTGCTGGGGCGAGGCATCCGTGCCGATGTCGAAGTCCTTCGGCCTGCGCCCGAGAAGCAGGTCGCGCACGCCGCCGCCTACCAGGAACGCCTTGAAGCCGGAGCTCCGGAGCCGATAAAGGACGCGCAGCGGATCAGGATCGATCTGCTTCCGGGAGAGCGTGTGCTGCGAGCGGGCGAGGATCCTCGGTTGCATTAATTGTCGGGCTGGTATTCCTGAGACTCTTCTATCGACCGCTTTTGTGATTATATGCGCCGCCCCATGGCCGAAGAACGAAACCGCTCCCGCCTGGCCTTCGTCGACGTGGCCCGCGGTCTCGCCGTGGTGCTGATGCTCCAGACCCACGCTTACGACGCGTGGCTGCGCCCGGAGCTCCGTCAGAGCGAGTTCTTCCGCTGGTCGCAGCTCATCGGCGGCCTGCCCGGCGCCTTTTTTCTCTTTCTGATGGGCGTTTCCATGGCGCTCGGGAACGACGCCTCCCGGGACCGCGGTGCGGTCGGCACCGCCATTATTAAGAGGACGCTCGTCCGGGCCGCTCTGCTTCTCGTGGTGGCCTTCCTCTTCCGCCTCGCCCTGTTCCTCGCCTCGGACCGTCCCGACGTGAACGCCATCTTCCGGGTCGACATCCTGAACTGCCTCGCGGCGTCGCTGGCCCTCCTGGCGCCGCTCGACTTGCTGCCAAATAGAAGCAGCCGTGTGTTTCTGGCGTCGGGCGTGGGCATCTGGTTCGCGATGGCGACCCCCTTCGTGTGGGATGGAGGTCTCGTGACCGGCCTGCCGGAGCGCCTCGCGGGCTACCTCACCGGCCGCGTGCCGAACACCACCTTCCCCATCTTCCCCTGGTCCGCGTATGCCTTCGCGGGCCACGCGACGGGAAGCCTGATCGGCGCGGCGCGCCATCAGGGGCTCGAACGGATGATGAACGTGCTGCTGAGCGCGGGCGGCGCCATGATCCCGGCGTCGCTGATGCTGGACCGGCTCGAGACCATCGGGCCGAAGTACGACTACTGGTGGACTTCGCCGAACTTCGTCCTCATCAAGATCGGCGTTCTCATCGTTCTCGTGTGGCTGTGCTTTCGGTTCGATCGGCTCGTACCGCGGGCAGATCGCCGGCTCCAGCCTGTGTCAGGGGCCATGGTCCAGATGGGCCGCACCAGCCTCTTCATCTACTGCGTCCATGTGGATCTCGTCTACGGATCGAAGGCGTTTCCGAGACTGTGGCGGTCGTGTGAGATCGGAGAGGCGTCTAGGAATCTGGTGCTCCTCACCCTGGGAATGCTGGCGCTGTCATACGGCTGGTCGTGGCTGAAGACGCGAGCCCGGGTGGGGCGTTGACTAACGAGCGGCAGAACGTCCCGTCGCGGACACCGTCTCCGGCTCGCGCCTGGCGCCGCCTTCCGCCGGTGGGACGGAGCGGGGCTCCCGATCAGGCGGCCCGTCACCTGTGACAGAGGCGTCTGTTCGAGTGAACCAGGCGCGGCCGTTGCGGCGTTCGACGGTGAAGCGGGAATGCGGCGGGAAGAGGCCTTCCTCCCGGAACGGGGGCATGGGGCGGGTTTCGTCGACCACGACTTCGGCCCGATGGGGGTCTGCTCCATCATCCACTCGCTTGAGCGCTCCGATGAAGATCAACTCGCGGAACTTGAGGTCGGGGAGATCGAGGACTCCCCCGTCGTGCTTCCTGACGTCTTCGAACACCTGGGTCACCCTTTGTACCCGGCGTCGCGAGCCGCGCGCTCCATGCAGTAGCCCACGAAGCGCATCCAGCGCGCGTCGGCCACGGAGAGGTCGAGGCTGGTGAGGAATCCGCGGAAGAGGCGCGAATAGCGCTCCTTCTCCTTGCGAATGGCGCCTACGGCGCGCAGGCCGATCTCCATTTCCTCGGCGAGCTTCTGTCGATCGTCGTAGGAAAGGAGATGACCGGGCCTCGCCTGCGGCTCGAGACGGAAGCACTCGTAGGCGGTGATGCCCACCGCGTGCGAGAGGTTGTATGAGGGCTGGGCCGGGTGGGAGGGGATGAAGGCGCGGCGGCCGCACAGCGCCATTTCCTCGAACGTGAGGCCGCTTTGCTCGGGGCCGAACACGAGGCAGACGGAAGCGCCCTCGGGAGCGGTGCCGAGCTGGCGCACGCCTTCGCGCACGTCGAGAACCGTCACCTTGTCGTCGCGTCCGGACAGCGCCAGGGCCATGGTCGAGCCGCGCAGGGCTTCATCGAGCGTCTTGAAGACCTTCGCGTTCTCCAGGATTTCCTGAGAGGCCCAGGCCGTGCGCCAGGTTTCGATGGTTCGCCAGTCCGAGGGATCGACGAGTCGGAGATCCGAAAGCCCGGTGTTCTTCATCACCCTGGCCGTCGCGCCGATGTTGGCGTTGTTTTCCGGGCGAACCAGGACAACCGCGGGTCGAATCATGGGACCGAGGACTCTACTGGATCGCGCCGGGATGCGGCGCCTTGCCGTCCGTGCGACGACCGCGCGCGTCGCGGCCGAAGAGGAGCAATCTCCTTAAGTAAGGCTTAAGGTTGCAGTCCGAGACTGGCAGGCGACGACCATGAGCTCGCGAATCCTCCTCATCGAAGACGACAGGAACCTGGGCGACCAGATCGTGACCCATCTGAAACGCGACGGTTTCGAGGTGACGTGGATCCAGGACGGCCACGAGGCCCTCGATGCCGAGCCAAAGCAGCACGACCTCGTGGTGCTCGATCTAATGCTCCCCGGCGCGCACGGCCTCGACATCCTCAAGATCTACCGGGAAACCGCCGAGACCCCCGTTCTCGTTCTTTCCGCGCGCAACGAGACCTCCACGAAGGTGCGCGCCCTCGCCCTCGGCGCCGACGACTATGTGACCAAGCCCTTCTGGCCCGAGGAGCTCCTGGCCCGCATCCAGGCCCGCCTCCGCCGGCCGCTCCTTCACGCCGCCGACGTGATAGAGACGGGCGCCCTGCGGATCGACCTCAGCGCGCGCGTGGTCGAAAACGCGGGACAGAAGGTCGAACTGACCCGCATCGAGTTCGACCTTCTCGCCACTCTCGCCCAGCGCATCGGTTCGGCGGTGACCCGTCAGGCCCTGGTGGACCGGGTGCTCGATCCCGATCGCGAAGGAACCGGCCGCACCCTCGATGTGCACTTCTCACGAGTCCGTAAGAAGCTCGGCAGCGAGGGCGCGCGCATCGCCACGGTCTGGGGCGTGGGCTACCGCCTGCTGCCGCCCGACGAAAAGAAGTCGGGTTCGTGACGTGACCCTCCGCTCCCGGCTGATCCTGGCGCTGGCCGGGTCGGGTCTGGCCATTCTGCTCGGCAGCTTCGTGGCCCGTGAGATCGCCATCCGCTACGCCAGCGAGGCCTCGATTCACAGTTCCATCGAAGCGAGGCTGAGTTCGCTCGATCGCGAGACCTGCGAGTCCGGCCGCGATCTCGAACGCCGCGAGTTCCGTCCGCGCCGGCCCGACGACCTGGGGGGACCGCGCCCCGGCCCCTTCGGGGAACCCGAGTTCCGGCGAGGCCCGCCGCCCGAGGGGATCATGCGCGAGCGCGAACGCGAACGCGAGGCCTTCGGCCCGCGATTCGGGGCGGGCCCCTTCGGCGGACCGCGCATGACCCGCGTCTTCTTCTACGATCCGGACTTCAAGCCGCGCCGCCCGGAGGAGCCGCCCTTCCCGGACGCGGCCAAGGCGCGGCTTCGCGCGGGCGAAGCCCTGGTGAATGGCAGCGAGGCCTTCGGCTTCTTCGGCGCGGTCGCGACCTCCTGGACGGGAGGCGCCTGCACGTACGCCCTCGCCATCATGCCCACTCCGCCGCCCCTCGCCTCCTTCACCATGCTCATCGTGGGCGCGCTGCTCCTCATCGGTTTCCCCGCGATCGCCCTGTGGTTCGCCCTGGCCAAGCCGGTGGCGAGGATCCGCACCCTGGCCGCCGGCGTGCGCGAGACCGCGGCCAGGCACTACGAAACCTCGGTGGTGGTCTCGGGCGAGGACGAGATCGCCGAACTGGGCCGGGCGTTCAACGAAGCGTCCACCGTGGTACGCGCTCACGTGGCCGAGGTGGAGCGGCGCGAGAAGTCGCTGCGGGACTTCGTGGCCCACACCACGCATGATGTCGCTCTTCCTCTCTCCGTTCTCCTGAGCCATGTCACACGGCTCCGCCAGAGCGCACCCGAAGGAGCCTCGAACGAAACGATCGCCGCCATCGCCCAGGAAACCCAGTACATCGCCTCGCTCCTCGCGAACCTCGAGGCGGTGGCGCGCCTCGAGGCGGACGCCGCGTTGCAGGAGCGGCACCCCGTCGACCTGACCGCGCTCGTGGAACGGGTGGCCGCCCGCCACCGGGGCGTCGCCTCGAGCGGCGGCGTCGACTTCAATCACTCGGCGCCCCCGACCGGTGTTTGGGTCATAGGCGATGTGACTCTCATCGAGCAGGCGGTCAACAACCTGGTCCACAACGCGATCCAGTACAACCACGCCGGCGGTCACGTGGCCCTGGTGCTGGACGTCGACGCCGCGGTGTTCACCCTGCGGGTGAGCGACGATGGGCCCGGAGTCCAGGATCGCGACCTGGCGCGGCTCGGCCTTGACCGCTTCCGCAGCGAGGAAGCGCGATCCCGGAGACCGAACGGCATGGGCCTTGGCCTCTCCATCGCCCGCGACGTGGCGCGCCGCCACGGATTCACTCTCACCCTCGGCAATCGCGCGGAGGGTGGTTTCGAGGCGGTGCTCGCCGGGAGCATCGATGCCAAGGGATCAGCGGAAAAGAACCCGCGCTCTTAGGACTCCCGAAAGGTGCGCGACGTTCTAATGGTTCAAGAGGCAGCCGCAAATCGCCTCGATCCCAGCATTCAGGAAAGATTGAGGAAACCCGAAATGAAGAAGCAGACACTCACCATCACGGCCCTCGCGGTCGCGACCTTCGGATGGATCGCCGTCGCGGCGGCCCAGGGCCCCGGAGACGGGCACATGCGCCGGCCGGGCGGTCCGGGCGGCCGCGGGTTCGGGCCGGGCGGACCGGGCGGACCCGGGGGTCCCCCGATCGACATGGTCGCGGAGCGACTCGGCCTCACCGACGATCAGAAGGCCCAGTGGAAGGCGCTCCACGACAAGGCGCGCGAGGAAGGCCAGCCGCTCATGAAAGCCGCGGGCGAGGCGAAGGAGGCCTTCGACAAGGCTCTCGAGGCCGACAAGGCGGATCCTCTCGCCGTCGGACAGGCCGCGATCGCCATGAAGAATGCGCGGGATCGGGTGGAAGCCCATCACAAGGCGACGATGGAGTCCGCGAAAGCGATCCTGACCCCCGAACAGGCCGCGAAGCTCGAGGAGATGCAGAAGCGGATGATGCGCGGCCCCGGACCCGGCGGGCCCGAAGGCCCCGGCCTGCGCAAGCGTCAGGGCCCCGGCGAATTGAAGTAGTCGAACGTGTGACGTGCCCCTGATCCTGGCCCTCCACAGGATCAGGGGCTTTCGTTAGAGAATGAGGCGGTGAGCGGAGCCCAGAAGTTCGACCTCATCGTCATCGGGTCGGGGCCGGCGGGCGAAAAGGGAGCCGCCCAGGCCGCCTACTTCGGGAAGCGCGTGGCCCTCGTCGAGAAGCACGCCCTTCTGGGCGGGGCTCTCATCAACACCGGCACCATCCCGAGCAAGACTCTCCGCGAGACCGCCCTGTACTTCTCGGGTCTCGATCAGCGCGGCCTCTACGGCATCGACTACACGCTGCGGGAGAACCTCACCGTTCCCCAGTTCATGCACCGCGAGGTCGAGGTCACAAAGAGCCTGCGCGACCTGGTGAGCCAGAACCTCTCCCGCCATGCGATCGCGGTCTACCGCGGGGAGGCGCGGTTCAAGGACCCGCACACCGTGGCCGTCCTTCACGACCAGACGACGGAGACGCTGGAAGCGCCCGTGATCCTCATCGCCACCGGCAGCCGTCCGGTCTGGCCCAAGGGCACTCCCCGCGACCCTCGCCTCTACGACTCCGATTCGATCCTCCACATGGACCGCATTCCGAAGTCGCTCGCCGTGATCGGCGCCGGCGTCATCGGCAGCGAGTACGCGACCATGTTCCAGGCCCTCGGAGTCAAGGTCACCCTCGTCTCCGCCTCGGAACGTCTGCTGCCCTTCCTCGACGGAGAGGTTGGCGAGCATCTTCGCCTCCAGATGGGATTCCTGGGCCTCGACCTGCGGCGCAGCACCACCCTGCTCGAAACCGTCCTCGACGCCAGTCCCGACTCCGTCTTGCTGCGCCTTTCGGACGGCGACCTCTGGGCGGACCGCGTGCTCTTCGCCGCCGGACGGAACGGCGCCACCAGCAAACTCGGCCTCGATCTCGCCGGTCTCTCCGCGAACGAGCGCGGCCTTCTGTCGGTGAACGAGAACTACCAGACCAAGGTCCCCCACATCTACGCGGCGGGCGACGTGATCGGCTTCCCCGCCCTTGCTTCCACCTCGATGGAACAGGCGCGCGTCGCCATGTGCCATGCCTTCGACCTCGGATACAAGGACCGCGTCTCGCCGCTCCTGCCCATGGCCATCTACACGATCCCCGAAGTGGCCGCGGTGGGGGAGACCGAGGAGAGCTGCGCCGCGAAAGGGATCGCGGCCCTTGCCGGACGGGCCTCCTATCGCGGCAACGCGCGCGGCCAGATCGTGGGCGACCTGCAGGGCCTGATCAAGCTCGTCTTCCGCACCCCCGACAAGAAGCTGCTGGGCGCGCACATCGTGGGTGAGGGGGCCTCCGAACTCATCCACGTGGGCCAGGCGGTGATGCACTTCGGCGGGGCCATCGACGACTTCATCAGGATGGTGTTCAACATCCCGACCCTGGGCGACGCCTACAAGTACGCGGCCTACGACGGCCTCCAGGCGCTCGCGAAGTCCGCGCCGGCCGGTCGATGACCGGCCCATCGCAGAGCCTGGCGCGGGGCGCTCTCGCGATGATCCTCTCGTCTCTCGCCTTTGCCATCATGGGCGCGTGCATCCAGGTCTGCGCGCAAACCCTCCCGAACGGCATGGTGGTGTTCTTCCGAAACGTGAGCGGCCTCGCCTTTCTCTCTCCCATCCTCATCCGGGGCGGAAGGGAGGTCCTGCGGACGACGCACATCAGGGAGCACATCCTCCGCGGGGTCGCCGGCCTTTCCTCGATGTACTGCTTCTTCTATGCGATCGCGCACATGCGTCTGGCGGACGCCACTCTCCTCAACTACACCCTGCCCCTCTTCATTCCCGTGGTCGAAGCCCTCTGGCTTTCCGAACCGATGCCCGCGCGCCTGGGAGCTCCGCTGGTGCTCGGTTTCCTGGGGGTGATGGTGGTGCTCCGCCCGGGAAGCGGCCTCATGACCGGGGCCGCGGTATTCGGCCTGCTCGCGGGCTTCCTTTCCGCGGTCGCGCAGACCGGGGTGCGGCGATTGACGAAGACCGAGCCCACCGTGCGCATCGTGATCTACTTCGCCCTGATGGGCTCGGGCCTTTCCGCGCTGGCCCTGCCTTTCGTATGGGTGACTCCCGCTCCCGCGGTGTGGGCGGTCATCGTGCTCATGGGCCTCGCCGCGACCACCGGCCAGCTCCTCATGACCAAGGCCTACTCGCACGCGCCCGCTTCCCAGATCGGCGGCTTCGTCTACACCGGGGTCATCTTCGCCGCCTTCGTGGACTGGCTGCGGCTCGGACTTGCTCCCTCACCCACTTTCTTCGCGGGCGCCGCCCTCGTCATGGCATCCGGCGTGTTGATGTTCCGACTGGCCAGCCGAGGGCCGGTCGTGATCGACTCTGAGTGAACGGAGAGGAAATGCGGACGAACGCGGCGCAGCATTTCAATGACGCGGTCCGGCGGGACGTTCCCGCGGCCCGGGCGCAGTGGCACAGCCTTCTGGAGTCGTTCGCCGGGCGCGGCATCACCTTTGGCGGGGCGCCCATGCCCACGTTCCTGCGCCCCCAGTTCGTCGACCGCGACACCTGGACCACCCTGACCACGGGCGCGACGCAGCTCATCCGGCTGTCGAAGCGGGTGGCCCGGACCGCTTTCGATGGACGTCTCGAAGCGCTCCTCGATTTCCTGGGGGCGCCCGAGCCGCAACGTCGCCTGCTCCGCCTCGAGCCGCCCGGGCCGGATGTCGCCCTCTCGCGCGTCGACGGGTTCCTCGAAAAGGACCGCGTGCGCTTCATCGAGATCAACTCGGACGCGCCCGCCGGTTTCGGCTACGCCGACCGGATGACCGAGGTCTTCGCGCGGCTGCCCCTGGTGCGCGGGATGGCGACCACCGATCCTCTCCTCGTCGTCGGCTCGATCGAAGCCCTGGTCACGAACCTGCGCTCCCACGCGCGCGCGGCTCAACCGCGGGTCGCCATCGTGGACCTGAAGACGGTGCGCACGCGGCCCGACCAGGAGATCCTGCGCGAAGAGTTCGCGCGCCGCGGCCTCGACACCGTGCTCGCCGACCCGCGCGAACTGGAGATCGCGAACGGGCGCCTCGTCGCCTTCGGCCTCCCCATTGACGTCGTCTACCGGCGCACCGTGATCTCCGAGGTGCTGGCCATCGAGAAGGAAGCGCCCGCGTTCTTCGAGGCCTACTCGAAAGGGCTCGCCGTTTTCGTGAACTCCTTCCGCTGCTACCTCTCGGAGGACAAGGCCTTCTTCGCGATACTCACGGACGAGCGCTTCGCCTCGCTCCTCTCCGAAGGCGAGCGGGCTTTCGTGGCGACCTACGTCCCCTGGACGCGCAAGGTCGAGGATCGCCGAACAGAGTGGAAGGGCCGGAGCATCGAGCTGCTGCCCTGGGTGGAGAAGCAGCGCGAGCGGCTCGTCCTGAAGCCGGCGCACGGGTATGGCGGCGTCAATGTCGTCGTCGGAAGCTCGGTGGACGAAAGGCGCTGGTCCGAGGCGATTCAGACCGCTCAGGGAAGCGGCGGCTGGATCGTCCAGGAGCGCGTGGAGGTTCCGGAGGAGGAATTCCCGATCTTCGGCGCCGACGGGTCGCTCGCGTTCGAGTCGCTCAAGGTGAACACGAACCCCTTCTACGTGGGCGGCGCGGAGGTGGGGGCGGTGACACGCATCTCGCGCGACCCGGTCATCAACGTCTCGGCGGGCGGCGGCAGCGTGCCCACGTTCGTCGTCTAGAGCCGATCGCAAGAACCAGGCCGAGCCCTCCGGCCGCGGACGCGGCTCCTCAGGCCATGCGGTCGAAGACCAGCTTCCCGGCCGCGGCTGAAACCGCGCTCACGAAAGGGCCCCAGGCGAGATCGGCGAGAGTGAGTCCCCCCGGCCAGTTGCGCAGGGTGGCGAGGTTCGTGAGGTCGTAGGTGGCGTAGGCAATGAAGCCGAGAAGCGCGGCGCTGCCCGCGGCCTTCCCCACACCCGGCTCCGACGCGTGCGGAGCGATGCCGAACCAGACGAGCCCGAACACGTAGATCAGATAGAACGCCGCGGCCGCAGGCAGGTTGGCGTTCTCGGCCATCAGGTGCCCGATGCCTTCGCGATACATGGACTTCGCGATGACGGTGATCCAGGGCAGATCCACGACGAGCATCACCACCAGTGTGGTGACGTAGGCGGCGGCGTATCTCATGACGCGGACGCTACCTCGGAAACCTGAGGGGCGCGCAGGGGCCCTGCGAACCCTCGGCCACGCGGTATCCTGCTCTCCCACTCCAAAGAGGCCCCATGAAACTCCGCGCCCTGATCGCCGCCGCCCTCTCCTTCGCCTCGACCCTGGCCTCCGCCCAGCCCTTCGATGCCACCCTCTTCTCGGAGATGAAGTGGCGGATGATCGGCCCTTTCCGGGGCGGCCGCACCAAGGCCGCGGTCGGAGTACCGGGACGGCCCGGCCTCTTCTACATCGGCGTCGTGAACGGCGGCGTGTGGAAGACCACGGACTACGGCCACACCTGGAACCCGATCTTCGACGATCAGCCCACCGGTTCGATCGGAGCCATCGCGATCGCTCCCACCAACCCTGACCTCATCTATGTCGGCAGCGGTGAAGGACTCCAGCGCCCGGACCTGTCGACGGGCGACGGCATCTACAAGTCAACCGACGGAGGGAAGACCTGGACCCACCTCGGGCTTCGCGACGGCCAGCAGATTCCCCAGATCGTGGTGGACCCGCGCGACCCGGACCGGCTGTTCGTGGCCGTCCTCGGACACCCCTACGGGCCCAACGAGGAGCGGGGCCTCTACAAGTCGACGGATGGCGGGCGGACTTTCACGAAGGTCCTCTACAAGGACGAGAACACCGGCGCCATCGACGTGCTGCTCGATCCCAGGAACCCGGACATCGTCTACGCCGCGTTGTGGGAGTCTCGCCAGGCGCCGTGGGAGAACGGCGTCTTCTCCGGTCCCGGCAGCGGCCTGTTCAAGTCGACGGATGGAGGCGCCACGTGGAAGCCGCTCACCAAAGGGCTGCCGACGTTCGAGAAGGATGTCGCCGGCCGCATCGGCCTCGCCATAGCCCCCTCCCTTCCCTCGCGGCTTTTCGCCACCGTGGAGACGCGCGACAGTGGCGAGTCCGGGTTCCTCTTCCGCTCCGACGACTCGGGCGAATCGTGGACGCGGATCAGTGATGACCCCTATATCGTGGGCCGGCCCTCCGATTTCGCGGAGGTGAAGGTTCATCCCACGAATCCGGACATCGTGTTCACGGCGAGCCGCGTGGCGTGGAAGTCGACCGACGGGGGCCGCACTTTCACCGCTCTCAAGGGCGCGCCCGGAGGCGACGACTATCACCGCATCTGGATCCACCCCACGGATCCGAACATCATGCTCCTCGCCGCCGACCAGGGCGCCGTCATCACGGTCAACGGCGGGACCACCTGGACGAGCTGGTACAACCAGCCCACGGCTCAGATGTATCACGTGAGTACCGACAACAACTTCCCCTACCGCGTGTGCTCGGGCCAGCAGGAGAGCGGCTCGGCCTGCGTTCTCTCCCGCGGCCACGACGGCTCCATCACCTTCCGCGACTGGACTCCGGTAGGCGTCGAGGAGTACGGGTACGTGGCGGCCGATCCCCTGAACCCGGACATCGTCTACGGCGGCCGGGTCAGCCGGTTCGATCGCCGCACCGGTCAGACGAAGAACGTCTCCCCAAAGCCGCTGCGCGCCGAGGGGTATCGCGTCGTCCGCACCCAGCCCGTTCTCTTTTCTCCCGTCGATCCGAAGATCCTCTACTTCGCTTCGAACACGGTATGGAAGACCACCAGCGGCGGCGACTCCTGGGACCAGATCAGCCCGGATCTCTCGCGCAAATCCTGGGAAGTCCCGAAGAACGTGGGCAAGTACATCGGCCCGGGCCCGCGGGACGGCAGGTCGTCGCAGCGGGGCGTCGTCTATACGCTCGCTCCTTCACCCCTCGACGTGAACCTGCTCTGGGCGGGCACGGACGATGGACTCATTCACGTGACCCGCGACGGCGGGGCCACCTGGACCGATGTGACTCCCCCGTCCCTCGCGCCCTGGGCGAAAGTCTCCATCATGGACGCTTCGCACTTCGACAAGGACACGGCCTACGCCGCGATCAATACCCTTCGCCTCGACGACCTGCGTCCCCACATCCTGCGCACCCGCGATGGGGGTCGCACCTGGCAGGAGATCGTGACCGGACTTCCGAACGGAGCCACCGTCAACGTCGTCCGCGAGGATCCGAAGCGGCGCGGGCTGCTCTTCGCGGGCACCGAGACCACGGTGCACGTCTCCTTCAACGACGGCGACTCCTGGCAGTCGCTTCGCGTCAACCTTCCCGCGACCTCGATCCGCGATCTCGTGATCAAGGACGATGATGTCGTCATCGGCACCCACGGCCGCGGCTTCTGGATCCTCGACGACGTGACTCCGCTGCGGCAGCTGCGCGGGGAAGTAGCGGCGGCCGAGGTGCACCTCTTCGCCCCTCAACAGGCGTGGCGCGTTCGCTGGAACATGAACACCGATACCCCCCTGCCTCCCGAGGAGCCTGCCGGGCAGAATCCGCCCGACGGCGCCATCCTCCACTATTTCCTGAAGGCCGATGCCTCGGGGCCGGTCGCGCTCGAGATTCTCGACTCCGCGGGGAGGCTCGTGCGCGCCTTTCGGAGCGACGACAAGCCCGAGGAATGGCCGTCCGATCGCGACATCCCCGACTACTGGATCCGGCCGCATCAGCCCCTTCGTACGACCGCCGGCCTGCACCGTTTCGTCTGGGACCTGCACTATCCCTCGCCTCTCGCGCAGTCGTACGGCTATCCCATCTCCGCCGTCTTCGGGAACACGTGGCGAGAACCACGCGGGCCCTGGGCTCATCCGGGAACCTACACGGTGCGCCTGACCGCGAACGGCAAGACCCTGGAGCAGAAGTTCGAGCTGAAGCTCGACCCGCGCATCAAGACCCCGGCCTCGGCGATGCAGACCCAGTTCGACCTCTCCATGCGCGCCTACACCGGCATGAACGAGGCCTTCAAGGCGCTCACCGACGTGCGCGCCGCGCGACGGGCGCTCACTGAGGCCGCGGCGAAGCAGAAGGCGGCCGGAAAGAAGAAGACTCTCGCGGCCGAGGACGAGAAGCTCGCCGCCTTCGACGAGGCGGGCTTCTCGCGACTGAATCAGCAGATGGGCCAGATCCTCGATGCGCTTCAGGAAGCGGACGAGGCGCCCACCTCCCAGCTCATGGCCGCGCTCGAAGAGAGGAGCAAGGCGCTCGCGGATCTCATGGCGGCGTGGCCGAAGGCCCAGGCCGCGGCGAAAGCGCTGGTTCGTTAGCGCGAGGCGGCCTTGCGCGACGAGGGCTTTGCCTTGGCGCGGGCCGCCGCGGCCCGGGCGAGTTCCTTCACGATCCGCGCGACCAGCTTTTCCGGCACCTTTTCCCCCAGGGGGAACTTGACCGTGCCCTTGCTGAACTCGTATCCCGCGAGTTCCGGCCCGAGGGCCGCGCGGATGGGCTCGGTCACCGGGTACAAGGACCAGTGGCGCTTCCACCCCGCGTAGTAGACGATGCAGCGGCCTTCGAGCCGACAGGCGGGAATCCCGTAGCTGATGACCTCTTCCGCGCCCGGCAGCGCCTTGCGGATCGCGGTGCGAACGCGCTCCAGCGATGACCGGGCTTCGGCGGGCTGCTTCGCGAGGTAGGCCTCGACCGCGCCGGTGTTCGTCAGGACCATGTCTCTCTCCGTTTGTCGCGGGTGGCGCGAGCTACATCCGCGAGTCCGCGTAGTCGCGGAGGGCGTCCCGCAGGGCGTCGGGGCCCTCAGCTTCATGCTCCCAGGACACGAGCCCCGTGGTTTCGGGTATGAGGCTCAACCAGGCCATCCCTTCCTCGGTCCGGGCCACGCCGCCCATGGCCACGAGCTGCGCGGATGCGGCCAGCGTCTGGAACGTGCCTCGATGACGCTTGTGCACGGGAAGGATGGTGATCGACAGGAGGCCCCCGGTCGGAGGGCGAAGCCTCACCACACCCGGGCCGTCATGGGGCAGGGTCATCTCCGGCATGGGCGCCTTGGTATCGGAAGCCACGGTGGAGACCATCTTGAAGATCTCGTGGGGACCATCCTCGGGATGAGTGACGAGGAGGATGCGCGAGCCGCCCCCTCCGAGGAAGAGGAGCTTCTGGTGCCACGACTCGAGTATGCCCTGAAGGGCAATGGCCTGCGTGTTGTACTCGCCGAGGATGCCGGACGAGGACAGCCAGGCCACGGCGAGGCGGATCTTGATGGAGGCCAGCGGAATCGCGGCCATGAGCTGCGGCGTCGTGATCTTCGGCTTGTTGGCGATGACCTCGAGCACGTGAGGGGCGCCGCACGAGAGGTCGTCGGTCACCACGCGAATCCCCCGCGAACTGAGACCGAGGCGCGTCGTCTCGTCGGGGAAATAGGAGGCATTCCGCTCGAACTCGTCCTCCAGCCGCACCGTCTCCATGAGAAGCGACGTGAGGTCCAATCCGGCCTTGGCGTCGGTGGGCGGCGTGGCCGTGAAGAAGAAGGCGCCCTGGTGGCTGGACAGCATCTCGATCACGGCTTCGCTGTCGCTCAGACGCATGATGGAAGCGGAGATCAGCGAGCCGCGGTTCACGATGCACTTTCCTTCGGCGTAGGGGGTCACCACTTTGAGCTGACCGCTCTTGCGCGCACTCGACAGCATCTCCATCACCTCGTAGAGGGAGAAGACTTCGATGCGGCCGGAAAGGTCGTGTTTCGCGGTCGAGCCGGTGCTCGATGTCGCTGCGGTGGGTCGGGCTATCTTTCCCGTTTTGGCCAACTCTGCTCTCTCCCTCGCGCCCTTGAATCAGTGTGCTGAAAGCGTAGCTTAGCTTTCGAGAGCCCCCTTTGCTGAAGGGAATCGCTCACATTCGAAGCCTCACCCGGTCGATCCAGGGCGGGTCCGCTAACGCGGGTCTCACAGGAAATCCGCCACCTGCCCACACCATTTCCGCGCTTCATTGACGTGTGAACCCGCAGGAAACCCGCGGTGGACGCACGTGGTTTTCCACATCTTTCGCACAGGCTGCCGCGGGCCGGGGCCTTCCCTGGAGGCCTTTCGCTCGCGAGGGGAACCACCGGTTCCCGGTGGGTCCGGCGGCCCGGCTTAGACGCGGACGAGCGGGTCGAACAGGCGGCGGTGCTCGTCGACCGCGAAGCGGTCGGTCATGCCGGCGATGTAGTCGCAGATCACGCGATGCACGCCGTCCGCGTCGAAGCGCGCCTGGTACTGCGGAGGCAGCTGCAGCGGCTCGGCGCTGTACGAACTGAAGAGGTCGCGGAGGATCCGGCCGGCCTTGTCCGCCATCCGCATGACCCGCCAGTTGCGGTACATGTTGGTGAAGAGGAACGCCTTCAACTCGCGAACCTGGACGGTCATCTCATCGGAGTACGAAACCAGCCGGCTTCCCACGTGACGCACGTCCTCCACGCTCCGCACCCGGCTGGCCTGAATACGCTGGAGTGTCGTCATCACGAGATCGTTCAGGCACCGGTCGATGATCTTCGACACGATCTGGCGACGCAGGACGGAGTCCTCGCCCGGCCCTTCCCGCAGCACGGACTCGTGAGCGGAGCGGAAGATTCCCACCGACCGGATCTGCTCGATCGTGAACATGGACGAATTGAGGCCATCGTCGATGTCGTGATTGTTGTAGGCGATCTCGTCGACGAAATCCACGAGCTGGGCCTCGAGGGTGGGCGCCTCGCCGCGGGCGTATTCCTCGGGCGCCTTCGCGTCGGAATCCGCCTGGTGCTTGATGATGCCCTCGCGAACCTCCCAGGTGAGGTTCAAACCCGGATAGTCGGGGGAGCGCCGCTCGAGGGTTTCGAGGACGCGCAGGGTCTGGCGGTTGTGCTCGAAACCGCCGTGGTCCTTCATCAGCTCGGCCATGACGCGCTCGCCCGCGTGGCCGAAGGGGGTGTGCCCGAGATCGTGGCCGAGGACCAGGGTCTCCACCAGCTCCTCGTTGAGGGCGAGGATGCGCGCGGCCGTGCGACCGATCTGCGCGCCTTCCAGGCTGTGGGTGAGCCGGGTCCGGTAGTTGTCGCCCTCGTGATTCACGAAGACCTGGGTCTTGTACTCGAGGCGGCGGAAGGAGGAGGTGTGGATGACCCGGTCGCGATCGCGCTGGAAGCAGGTGCGCAGCGGATGCTCGAGCTCGGTGTAGCGGCGTCCCCGGCTCTGCGCGCTCTTCATCGCCCACGGCGACAGCCGCTCCGCTTCCCAACGTTCCTGCGCGACGCGATCGACGAAAGTCATAGCGGGGTGATCTTAGTCGTGAGCGCGGTATCGTGTACGCCTACTGAAGAGGAGTTCCATGGACGAAAAGAAGTCCGTCAATTTCACGGTCATCCCCGCGGATGAGGCGTCGCCGCGCACCTACTCGAATTTCTGCGCGATCCAGCACTCGCCTTTCGACTTCACCCTGACCTTCTGCGAAATGATGCCGATCACGGAGACCCAGTTCGTCCCGGGTCAGGACCATCAGTTCATCAAGGCCCCGGTGAAGACGAGGGTGGTGGTGCCGGTGCAGATCATCCCCGGCCTCGTGGCCGCGCTCCAGGAGAACTACCGGATGTACCAGGAGTCCTACGGCCCGACGAAGGGACCGATGAATTGAAGCAGACCCGGCTCTCCGCCCGCGCCGGCGAGATTCTCGATCGCCTGGAGAAGATCTACCCGGACGCCGACTGCGAACTCGACTACCGCAACGCCTACGAGCTTCTGATCGCGACCATCCTGTCCGCGCAGTGCACGGACAAGCGTGTGAACGCGGTGACGCCCCGGCTTTTCGCACGCTACCCGACCGCAAAGGACCTCGCGACCGCGAAGCTCCCCGAGGTCGAGGAGATCATCCGGTCGACCGGCTTTTTCCGGGCCAAGGCCAGGAGCATCACGTCGTGCGCCCAGGCCCTGGTCGCGCACCATGGCGGAGAGGTGCCGCGCGACTTCGACGCCGCGGTGAAGCTCAAGGGGGTCGGGCGCAAGACGGCGAGCGTGGTCCTCGGACACGCCTACGGCATCGCGGAGGGAATCGCGGTCGACACCCACGTGCTGCGCCTCAGCGCGCGTCTGGGGCTCACGAAGAACGACGATCCCATCCGGGTCGAGCAGGACCTCATGAAGCTGGTGCCGAAAGAGCGGTGGGTGAAGACCACCGACCTCATCATCTTCCACGGGCGGCGAACCTGTGACGCGCGCAAGCCCCGCTGCGGTGAATGCGGGCTGTTCGATCTCTGCCCGTGGCCGTCGAAGCAGGCGTACGCTCTGGGCGAGTCGAAGGTGAAGGCCGGCTCGAAGAAGAAAGCGAAGGCGAAGCGATGAGAAGAACGATCACCGCCGCGGTCTGCCAGATGCGGTCGGGCGAGGATGTGGCGAAGAATCTCATGTCCGCGGAGGCCCTGGTGCGTGACGCGGTGCACGCCGGCGCCGCCTTCGTGACTCTGCCCGAATGCATGGTGTTCCTCCGGGCCGAGGGTGAGAAGGCTCCGGAAGCCCAGAGCATCGCCGGCCCCTGGGCGAAGCGGTTCGCCGATCTCGCCCGCGAACTCGGGGTCACCATCCTCATGGGGTCGTTTCCGGAGACTGCCGAAGAAGCGGCCCGGCCGTACAACACGACACTGCTCTTCGGCCCCACCGGCGAGCGCGTCGCCGCGTATCGAAAGATGCACCTCTTCGACATCAACGTCCCCGGCCTCGAACACCTGAAGGAGTCCAGGGCGACGACACCGGGCACCGACCTCGTAGTGGCGGACGCGGGCTTCGCGAAGCTGGGGCTTTCGATCTGCTACGACCTCCGCTTTCCCGAGTTGTATCGCGCTCTGTCGGCCCGGGGGGCCGAGGTTCTGCTCGTGCCGTCCGCCTTCACCGACCGGACCGGGCGTGACCATTGGGAAGTGCTTCTGCGCGCCCGCGCCATCGAAAACCTCTGCTACGTGATGGCGCCCGCGCAGTGGGGCAAGCACGGCGGCAACCGCGCGAGCTACGGTCACGCCATGATCGTGGACCCGTGGGGCGCGGTGCTCGCCCAGGTGCCGGACGGCGAGGGGTTCGCCCTCGCGGTTCTCGACTTCGAGCGTCTTCACCGGCTCCGCACCGAACTGCCCGCCCTGCAGGCGAAGCGGATCTGAGGCGCGGGCGCCGCCGCCTCACCGCGCGGGGATGACGGTCACCAGCAGGGTGGTGAAATCGCTCTCGAAATCGAGGCCGGCCTTCGTCGTCTCGCGCAGGTCGGTGCCCTCGATCAGCCAGCGGCCGGGCCGGTTGAGCTTGAGCGAAGCCTGGCCGGCGGTATCGGTAACCACGAACGAGCGCGGCCTCTTCGCATCGACGAGCGCGGTGAGCGTCAGTCCGGAGAGGGGCTGACCGTCCTTCAGTACCTGGACCTTGAAGTCCTCGTTGGGATTGCCGCGGGTGGGGTCGCTCAGCGGGATGATCTCCAGAGCCAGGCCCGCGGGCTTGAGCCAGGCGCCCTCCTCGGTCTTGCCCACGCGAAAGAAGGCCTTTGCATGTTTCGCATACTCCTCGCGCCAGGTCCGCGGTTCCTTGCCGCCCTTCCACCTTTCGAGTAGAGCCGGCTGATTGATCTCCTCGAGATACTCCACGACCTTGTCCGGCGTCAGGGTCAGGCGGCGCGGCTTGAGAGACACGAAGGCGGTGGCGAGGCCTTCCTTCTCCTTCGGAAGAGTGAGGTTCAGTTTCAGCGATTTCGGGCCGCTCACGAGCGTGGGCTTGAGAGTGTCCTCTCCCAGGCGGACCCCGAACCTCGCAAGCCGGGCCGGCTCGATCGGTGTCTCCATGATCGGGAAGGCGCCCCCGCTGCTCATGTCGATGCGCACCGAGAGACCGGGAGCCACGTAGCCCTGATTGGGAGCGAGCCAGGTCTCGTGAGCGAAGAGGGATACCGCGGCCAGAGAAAAGCCGGCCAGAAGGGCCGTGCGTCGGAGATTCATCATGACGAAAAGGTTAGCCGTGATCAGTAGGCGATGGCATAGCAGTCCCGCCGGGGATCCGCTCCGGCAATGCGGTTCCGTGTGGCCGGATCGAGCATGACCGCGGTGGCGCAACCGGACATTCCGAAGGCGCGCAGCCGGCTCACGTCGTGACCGCGGGCTTTCAGTTCATCGAAAACGGCGTCGGGAATGGCGGCTTCGAGGTTGAGCTTGTTGAAGCCCGGGGAATGAGGCCAGAAGGAGCCGTGGAAATGCAGCGTCTGGAAGCGCGGCCACTCGAAGGCCTGATGCAGATTCGGGTACCAGTCATCCCAGAACTCCACGACGTTGAGGAACGCCTGCAGGATCGTCTGGTCCTGGTTGTCGCCGCCCGGCGTGCCCAGGGCCATGAGGGGCGCGTCGCCCTTGAAGACGAGGCTCGGGGTCAGGGTGTAGCGGGGCCGCGCGCGCGGACGGATCTGGTTGGCGCGCGTCTTGTCGAGCCAGAACTGCTCGCCGCGGATGCTCATGCCGATGCCGGTGTCGCCGAGGATCACCGCGCCCGGAATCCAGCCGCCTGACGGCGTCGCGTCGAAGATGTTCCCTTCCTTGTCGATGATCGCCATGTGGGTGGTGTCCTTGGAGACGCCGGCCGAGTCCAGGCCCCGCGACCACAGGCCGTCATTCGCGAGGGCCGCTTCTTCGCGCGGCGCGGGCGAGGAAGGGGCGCCGTCCGCGATGTTGTAGACGGCGTACTTCCACTCCTTCACCTTCGAGTCGTATTTCAGGGGGTCGCCCGCGATGAACGACCTCGTGGCGGCGCGGGGGTTGATGAGGGCCGCTCTTTCCCGGGCGTAGTCCTTCGAAAGCAGGCCCTCGGCCGGCACCGCCACGAACGCGGTATCCGCGTAGTAGGAATCGCGGTCGGCGTAGGCGAGCTTCATGGCCTCGGTCACGGTGTGGATGTAGTCGGCGCTGTCGTGGCCCATGGCGCGGAGGTCGAAGCCCTCGAGGATGTTGAGGGTCTGCAGGAGCACGGGACCCTGGCTCGAGAAAGCGTGCTTGTAAACCGTGTAGCCGCGATAGGTCGTCTTCGCGGGCTCCTCCACGCGCGCGTAGAAGTCCGAGAAATCGGAGAGATCGAAAGGCGCCTGGTGCTTCTGCAGGAAGGCGACCATCTCCTGCGCGAGAGCGCCCTTGTAGAAGAGGTCGCGCGCCGCGGCGATTCCCGCGACCCGCCCGCGGGCCCTGGCCGCGCGCTCGGCCGCGACCATGCGCTTGAGCGTTCTCGCGAGGGTGGGCAGCCGGATCGTCTCGCCGGGCCTGTACACCGATCCATCCGGCTTCAGCCAGTAGTTCCGGTTGTCCGGCCACTGCTTGAAGAACTCCAGCTGCCGCTCAATCCCCTGCGCGGTGCTGAGGCGCATGGGGAAGCCCCCCTCCGCATACGCGATGGCGGATCGCGAGACTTCCTCGAAGCTCATGGTCCCCCATTTCTCGAGCACGGTGAGAGCCGCGTGAAGCGCCCCCGGCACCACCGCGGGGTCGAGCCCCGCGCCCTGCAGGCTCTTGCCCCGCGAGACGAACCAGTCGACGTCGACCGCCCTCGGCGCCCAGCCCTGGCCCACGATCGACGTGACCTTCGCGTCCTTCTTCGGATACACGAGCACGAGCGCTTCCCCGCCGAGGCTGTACAGATCCTGCTCCACGACGCCTCCAACGAGCAGAGACGTGACGCCCGCATCGAAGGCGTTGCCGCCCTTGAGCAGGATCTCGTAGGCCGCGGCCGTGGTGAGAGGGTGCCCGGTGGAAATGCCGGCGCTCGGCCCCGCGACCGCGGGCCTCAGCGCGGGCGGGCGCGGTTGGGCGAGGTCGCGGGCGAGGGTGGGTGTCTGCGGGAAGGCGGCGCCCGCCCCGACCATCGGAATCAGAAAGGCGGCGATGAGCGCAAGGGAACGTCGCGATGAAACCATGCGATACCTCGTGGGAGTGCGGTCTCGCAAGTCTCGTTGAGAGGAGAACCTCCCGGCAAACGCGGTCCAGGATGGGGGACGCCCAAAGGCGTCCGGATTGGTTTACCCTCAGGTGCCATGGCTCGCTCCGTCGCTTCCCCCCGCGTGGTGAACATCGCCGATCTTCGGCGCCTGGCGAAAAGGCGTCTTCCCCGCATGGCCTTCGACTACATCGACGGGGGCGCCGATCGCGAGATCACATTGCGCGACAACTGTGCCGCCTTCGACGAGATCCTGTTCCGGCCGCGTTGCGCGGTGGCGACACCCCGCTGCGACCTCTCGACCACCGTCCTCGGCGCGAAGATCGACCTCCCCGTCATCCTCGCTCCGGTGGGCAGCAGCCGGATGTTCTACCCGCGTGGTGAAGAGGCGGCGGCCCGGGCCGCGGGCAGAGCGGGAACGCTCTACACGCTCTCGACGCTCTCCGGATGCCGGCTCGAGGACGTGAAGGCCGCGACCTCCGGCCCCGCCTGGTATCAGCTCTACCTCGTGGGCGGCCACGAGGTGGCGCGCGCGGCGATCGCGCGCGCGAAGGCCGCGGGCTACCAGGCTCTCGTGGTCACCATCGATACGCCGGTCGCCGGAATGCGCGAGCGCGATCCTAGAAACGGCACCAAGGAGCTTCTGGGCGGCGGGCTCCCCATGCTTCCCTACCTCCCGCAGATGCTGACGCGCCCCGGGTGGCTGCTGGACTGGTTCGCGGACGGCGGGCTGATGGACTTTCCGAACATCGTTCTGCAGGACGGCCCCATGGGCTACGCGGATGTGGCGGCCGCGCTCGAGCAGTCGATGGTTTCGTGGGCGGACCTCAAGTGGATCCGCGAAGCCTGGCAGGGACCGGTCGTGGTGAAGGGCGTCCACATCGGAGACGATGCACGGCGCGCCATCGACGAAGGGGCGGATGCCCTCGTGGTCTCGAACCATGGAGGACGGCAGCTCGATACCGTTTCACCCACCATCCGCGCTCTGCCCGAGATCGTCGCGGCCGTGAACGGCCAGGTCGAGGTGCTGATGGACGGCGGCGTTCGCGCAGGCAGCGATGTGGTGAAAGCCCTGTGCCTGGGCGCCCGCGCGGTTTTGATCGGGCGCGCCTACGCCTACGGCCTCGCTGCCGCGGGTGAGGCCGGGGTCGCGCGCGCCATCGAGATCCTGCGCGCGGACATCATCCGCACGCTCAAGCTTCTGGGCGTCGACTCCCCGGCAAAGCTCGACGCCTCATACACGCAACCGCCCGCGGCGTGGTCGGCCCGCGCTTCGGGGTGACCGAGGCCGCTACCGGATATCGCAGCTGAAGACCGCGGTCGACGTCGATGAACCGGTGATCAGGCGTCGGTCGTTGTCGAGGGCCGCCGTTCCCGGATTCCTCTGCCACATCGAGACGTAGACCGCCTGCTCAAGCGGACCGAAGTTGTCGACGCCGCAGGCATTCGGGCACATGAAGCCGGAAGGGGCGTGCCCGAACCCGAGCATGTGCCCGATCTCGTGGGCGATGACGCGCACATCGCGGGCGGCCGCGGCGGACGCGTACTCGACGCGGCCGCCCTGGATCACGCCGCCGCTCTGGGTCAGATAGGTGGTCGTTGCTCCCTGGGCGGAAGGGCCGAGCTGGAGCGTGAAGGTGATGCCGGTGGAGACGGGGCTGCCCAGCTGGACGCTGACCTTGCCGCCGGTCACGGCCGAGGCCATCGCCGCCGCCTGCACATGGGCGGCGCGCACCGCCGGGTCGCTCGCGATCTCGCCGGTGATCTGCAGGAGGATGTTCGCGGCGGTGGGCCGCCAGAGCACCTCGGCGGTGCCCGCTCGGTTGTAGGCGAGCTGCCGCACGAACGCGACGTCGGCGCCCGCGGGGATCTCCCACAAGGTGAGGGCGGGGGTGGTGCTGAGCGCGGTGACGCGGTCCAGAAAACCGGGAGCGGAAGCGTCGATGGTGGCCCCGATTGCGGCCGGGGTGGACAGGGCGATGCTCCCGTCCGCGCCCGTGGTGTAGGACGAGCCCGCCACCACGACTCTGGCGCCCACCACCGGCGATCCCGTGATCGTGCTCGTGAAGGTGAGAGTGCTCTGGGTGGTGGCGGCCGTGGGCGTCGTGGTGGTATCCGTGGAATCCGAGTTGCCGCAGCCCGGCAGGACTCCTCCGAGCAGGCACAGGGCCGCGATCAAACTGCGTTTCATCAACTGAGGCCTCCTAAGCCCCTTCCTTACGTGGGCGCCAATGCGCCGCGGGGATTGTCGTTCGCGCGGTCGAATCGTGTCAACCAAAGGGCTAGAAGCCCTGCGCATTGCCGAGGCGGCGCGCGTCGGTCGAGCCCATCAGCCGGCCCGTCTTCGGGTCGCGCCAGACGATCTGCATGGAGCCCGTGTGGTAGTTGTAGGCGCCGAGATCCTCGAGCGCGAAACCGCGCGCCCGGAGCCCGGCCACGACCTCCGCAGGGAGGCGCGATTCGTACTGGATCTTGAGACCATGGCCGCCGTTCGCGTCATCCTTCACGCTCCAGAAGCGGGGGGCCTCCGCGGCCTGGTCCGGCGAGAGGCCGAAGTCAAAGATGTTCAGGAGAACCTCGGTCACCGGCTGGGGCGGGTTGCCGGGGGTTCCCATGGCGAGCCAGGGTTTCCCGTCCTTCATGGCCAGGATGGCGCTGATGGGGAGAATGAGCCTCCGGCCGGGGCCGCGTGAGGGTGCGGGAAGGCCGCTGCCCGTCGCGCGGACGCCGTCGATGAAGACCCCGGGCGCGCCCCCGTGAATGGTGTGGAGCATGGAGATCCAGTTCCCCTGGGCGTCCGCCACCACGATGTGGTTGCTGCCCACGGTGGTGACCACGGTCGCACCCGGAACGGGCGCCGCGGCGGTCTTGGGGGCGAGGCTCACCTTCGGCATGGTCTGCTTCACGAACTCCGCGACCATGCGGCCGTAGTCCTTCGAAAGCCACAACGCTCCGGGCACGTTGTAGGTCAAGGGGTCGCGGATGGCGCCTCGCGTCTCCTCGGTGACCCTGGCCATGGTGCGCGCCACGATTTCCATGGTCTCCGCGGACCTTGCGTAGCTGCCGAGGCGGGGCAGATCGAAGTTCTCGAGCGCGTTCAGATTGAGGCCGATGGAGAGGCCGCCGGTGTCCGGCGCCGGGGAACCCAGAAGCTCCTGTCCGCGATAGGTGAACCTGACGGGCTCCGCCCACTCGGGCTGGTACTCCGCGAGATCCTCCATGGTCACGGACATGCCGGCCTTCTTCACCGCGTCCACGAACTTGCGGCCCCAGGCCCCGGTGTACATGTAGTCGGGGTCCTTCGCCACCTCGCGCAGGGTGGCCGCAAGGGCCGGCATCTTCCAGCGCTGGCCCGCGCCCACGAGGTGGCCGTCCGGCATGTAGAACTTCCGCGCTTCGGCGTTGCTCCTGAGGTCGCTCAGGAACCCCGACTCCCACATGCCGAAATTGAAGCCGTACATATAGGAGGTTACGAGAGGGCCGTCTTCAGCTTCGCGGATGGCGGGCTCGAGGAGACTCGCCCACGGCTTCGATCCGAAGCGCTTGGAGAGAGCGGCCGCACCGCGGACCGTGCCGCCGACCACCACCTGCTCCGTCCCCTTGCCCCCGTTGCGATCGGGATCCGGATGGGCCCCGATGGCCACGATGGCGTGCGTCTTCCCCGTCTTCGCGTCGTAGTAGAGCGCGGACATGGACCCGTAGAGAAACACCATGTGGTAGTCGGCGACTTCCTGGACGAAGAGCGCGGTGAGTGCTGCGTCCACCGCGTTGCCGCCCTCCTTGAGGACGCGAAGAGCCGCCTCCGTGGAGGAGAGAAGCTGCGTGCTCACCATCCCCTTGTCGCCCACCGCGACCGTCTTCGGACCCTGGTTGAGTCTCGGATCGCTCAAGTCCACGCTCTTCCCCTGGGCGGAGCCGCGCGGCGCGCCTGAAAGCGCGCAAACGAGGATGAGGACAAGGGGGCGCCGCAGCGCGAGAGTCTTCAGAGGAGCCATGCCGAATTGTAGGCCGGGATCCGCACAGCGCGCCTCGCCCGCCTACAGCACCGCGCTCAGCACCTCGCTCGACATCAGGACGCCCTTCCGGGTCAGGCGCACGCCGGCATCGTCGACATGCAGGAGGCCAGCCGCGATGCTGGGCTCGAGCGCGCGTCCGAATCGATCGATGACGTCGATACCGTGTCGCGCCCGGAAAGCAGCGCGATCGATGCCGCGGCGGACGCGAAGCCCGGTCATCACCGCTTCCTCGATGCGCTCTTCGGGCGAGGGCGCCCTCTCCCCCGCTCGCGCCGATCCGCGCGCCTCCATGGCCGCGCAGTAGCTTCCGAAAGTGGACTCGTTCCAGTAGCGAACGCCTTCGTCGAAGCCGTGAGCGGCCATGCCGAAGGCGTGAAACGGCCCGTCGTCCCAGTACTTGAGATTGTGGCGCGACTCGAAGCCGGGCTTCGCGAAGTTCGAGATCTCGTAGGCATGGAGGCCGGCCGCGGCGAGGGCGTCCTCCGCCTCGATGAAGAGATCGGCTACCAGATCGTCGTCGGGAAGGCGCAGCGTGCCTTCCGCCGCGCGATGCGCCACCACGGTCCTGCCGTCCGTCTCGAGAACGTAGAGGCTCACGTGATCCGGGCCAAGTTCGAGCAGCCGGCGGAGGCTCGTTTGAAACCGTTCGCGGGTCTCTCCGGGCCAGCCGAGGATGAGATCCACCGAGAGGTTTGAAAAGCCGGCGACCCGGGCGGCGCGGGCGGCGGCGGTCGCGTCGCTGCCGGTGTGATCGCGGAACATCTCGCGCAGCACCGCGTCGTCGAACGACTGGGCTCCCAGGCTGAGGCGATTCACGCCCGCCTCCAGCAACCCCGCGAATCCATGCTCGTCGAGGTCTCTCGGATTCGCCTCGAGAGTCACCTCGGCGGAAGGCGCGAGTTCGTACTTCGAGCGCAGCGCGCCCACGAGCGCTCCGATCCGCTCTGCCGGTACCAGGGACGGCGTGCCCCCGCCGAAGTACAGGGTGTCGGCGACGCCGCCTTTCGAGCCGCCGATCTCCCTTTCGAGGGCGGCCAGATACCGGTCGAGCCGCGCGGAGGAGGGACGGGCCGGGTCGATCGCGAAGTGGCAATAGGCGCACTTCTGCGCGCAGAAAGGAAGGTGGAGGTAGACGCCGAGTGGCCGCTCAGCGACCGCCGTCAAGCGCACCGGCCTGGTTGTAGTGCTGGCGGTGCACGCGATGATCGGTGCCTTTCATGCGCACCACGACGCACATCTCCATGAGACGCGAGCGCAGGCGGTTACCGATCCGCTCGACCAGGTACTCCCGGTCCGACGCCTCCCCGCCCGCCTGGTCGAGGCGGCGGATCTCGGAAGCATCCTTGTCCTCGAAGTTGGTGGTGATGATCGACGGGCGCTGATGCACGTAGCGCTGGTTGAGGATGTAGAAGAGGGTGTCGTTCATCCAGTCCGTCATCTTCCAGGCCCCGAGGTCGTCGAGAACGAGGATGTCGGTATTGATGATCGGGTCCAGGACTTCCGTTTCCGTCATCCTGACGTCGGGGTTGTACGACGACCGGATCTCCCGCATCAGTTCGTGGAAGTCCCAGAATTGTCCTCGCGCCTTCTTCGCCTCCGCCAGTTCGCGCAGGACGGCGACGGCGAGATGCGTCTTGCCGATGCCGTTGGAGCCGGTGAAGAGGAGTCCGAGCCCCGCGGAGACGCCGGTGTGGGGATAACCTGCGGCGAAGCTCGCCGCCTTCTCCCAGGCCGCGCGCATCTGGGGCGAGGAAGCGCTCTCGAAGTTCGCGAGGGTGCAGGCGCGATAGCGCGCGGGCACTCTCAGCCTCTCGAAGATGTCGGGGCCCTTCGAGCCCTCGGCCCGGCAGGCGCAGGTCTTCGCGAACTCGCGTTCGTCGCGCACCACGATTTCAAAGCCGGTGCCGCCGCAGATCGCGCAATCGGACATCGGGCTCAGGTTATCAATCCCGGCCGGCCGGCGGGGCGGAGGCGGCAGGCTCGGAGGACGGCCGTGGCGTCTCCACACGCACGATGGCCTGCGGCGGCAGGCGGACGAGCGCCTGTTCGAGCCGCTCCGCGAAGCCTTCGCGGGCGCCCTGCTTCATCTCCTCGCGGACCCAGGACACGAACTCATTCATCTCCTTCTGCATCTGTTCGATCTGCGCGCGCAGCTTCAGGATGACGTCGATGCCGGCGAGGTTCACGCCCAGGTCCCGAGACAGCGAGAGGATCATCTCGAGCCGCTTCATGTCCTCGTCGGTGTACAGGCGGGTGTTGCCCTCGCTTCGGGAAGGCTTGAGCAGACCTTCGCGTTCATACATGCGCAGGGTCTGCTGATGAATGCCGTAGCTCTGGGCGAGCGTGCTGATCATGTAGAACCGCTGGCCGGGTGCGGCCCCCGGCGGCCGGGTCGGGCGTCGTCCTCTGGGCATGGGGGCTCCTTACTTATCCTCGAGTTCGTGGGACGTCTGGGCGTCGGCCTCGGCCAGGCGGCGGGAGACCTCGGCGAGGAGGGCCCGGGACGAAGCGTCAGTGATGGCGGGAACCACGAGCTTCACCTCCGCCCAAAGATCGCCGCGGGAACCGGGATCGCCGAAGTGCGGCATGCCCCGCTTGCGGAGGCGGAAGCGCTGGGAGGGGTGAGTGCCCGCGGGGATCTCGATGGGCACATCGCCATCGGGCGTCTTGACGCTGACGTGGCCGCCCATCGCGGCGTCGAAGATGGAGACGGGAGCGTCGACGTAGAGATCATGGCCGGCCCGGCGATACAGCGGGTGAGGATCGACCTCGACGTGCACGACGAAGTCGCCGGGCGACCCGCCGCATCGGCCCGCGTTCCCCGCCGCCTTGAGCCTCAGGCGGGCGCCATGCTCGATGCCGGGCGGCACGTTGATGTCCATCCACTCCGTCTCATGAACGCGCGATTCCCCCGCGCAGGTGGGACACGGGCCCTGGACCCGCTGACCCGCGCCGTCGCACTCACGGCAGCGTGCGCGGAACACCAGGTGCCCGCGACGCACGCGCGTCGAGCCTTCTCCGCCGCAGGCCGCGCAGGGTTCGGCCGCGCGGGCGACGTGGCCGCTGCCGTCGCAGGTGCCGCAAGGCGACAGCCGGGTGACTGAGAGACGGCGATGCGCGCCGCGAAAGGCCTCATCGAAAGAGATGCGCAGGGTGACTTCGAGATCCTCACCCGCCTGAGCCGCCTCTCCCTCGGACTCGATCGCCGATTCGAAGAGCTCGCGGAATCCCTGGCGGCCGGTGCTCCCCGGCGCGAAGTCGAAGCCCTCGAAGGCGAGCGGCGGCTTCTCGCGGAGGGTCTTGCCTTCGACCACGCCGCGGTCGTAGGCACTTCGCCGCTCGGGGTCGGAAAGTACCTCGAAAGCCTGCGCCACGAGCGCGAACATGGAGGCGGCCTCAGCGCTGCCCGGGTGAAGGTCCGGGTGGAACTCTCTCGCGCGCCGTTGATAGGCGCGACGAAGCTTCGCCGGCGAAAAGCGTCGGTCAACTCCAAGAATCGAATAGAAGTCAGCCATGATCTAAGTGATCCGCTGTCAATCTTATACGCGATGTGAGCGTAGATTGATCAGAATTTGTCAGCAGACACTTGCCGCCTGTTGCAAGGTCTCTTTAATCAGATACTTAGATATTTCTGCTTAGCTGGCCTGGACCCCTTCGAGATATCGGGTGCGCAGGACGCTCATGTGATGAATCTCGTGCCCTACGATCACGTAGGCGAGAGCGCGCACGCTGATTTCCGCGTTGTTTGCTTTCCCTCGCCGCGTCGAAGCCTCCTTCGACATCAGCTTGAAAAGGGACAGGGTGGACCTTCGAACGCTCTCGAAGTTATGGACGAGGTCGCTCAGGTGGAAGTGGTCGAACCCGCCATTCCTCACGTAGTCGTTCTCCTCGAACCCGGGCAGGGGGGTTGGGTCGGCGCGCGCGAAGCGCAGGGCGCGGTCTGCGAATATGCGTTCGGCGTCGCTCACGTGCGCGACGAGTTCCTTGATGCTCCACTTCCCGGGCGCGTAGCGAAAAACGCCCTGAGGTTCGGAGAGGCCGCGGAGCAGGGCGAGACTCGCCTCGTTCTGGCGCGCCATGGTGTCGAGGATGTCGCCCTCGGGGACGAGGTTGATGTAGCGGCTGTAGTAGCTCAGGTATTCGGTGTCGTCGGGGCGGTGGATCACGGAGTGCGTCATCGGGGTCTCCTCGGTGGCCTGGCAATCTACACCCGCGGTTAGACCCCGCTCTCGAGATACACCCACTCGCGAAAGAAGCCTGACAGGTCCCGCCCGGAGGCCTGCTGCATGGCGCGCTCGAAGTCGAGAGTGACGACGGAATCGTCGATGTGCGCTCGTGTGTAGGCGCGAATCCCCTTCCAGAACGCGGACTCGCCGATCCGCTCGCGCAGTTCGTGGAGCACGAGGGCGCCCTTCTGGTAGACGAGGGCGCGGTCGTCCGAGGTCGGCCGGTTCCAGTCGGGGAACACGAGCGAACGGTCCCCTCCCGCCGCCTTCACTTTTTCGTACCGCGCCCGCCACGCCTCCACCTCGCCGAGGTAGACCTCGCGTCCGAATCGCCGCTCCCGGTAGGCCGCGGCCATGAAGGTGGCGAAGCCCTCGTTCAGCCAGAAGTGGGTCCAGTCACGGCAGGTCACCCGGTTGCCCCACCACTGATGCGCGAGCTCGTGAGCCATGAGGCCGATGGCGCGGGGGTCGGCGATGAGGGACCGACCGTATTCCTCCGACATCAGACTGAAGCCGTCGAGCTCCTGGCCGATGGTCTTCGCGACGAGGGCCTGGGTATAGGACTCATGCCCGTAGCGGACGCCGGATCGCTCCTCGAAGAAGGCCATCATGTCCCGGGTATCCGCGAAGATCGACCGAAGCTGCGCGGTGGAGGCCTCGGTCGAGAGGAACCTGAGGAGCGTTCGGCCGCGCCGCTCCGTGGCTTCCGTGAAAGTCCCCGCGGCGAACCCGAAGGTGTACGAGGGCGCCGGCCGGTCCTGCCGCCATTCGTGAAGTGCCCGGCCTCCGCTGAGAGGGCGGGTCAAAACATGCCGTCCGGCCGCGACGACCACGAGGCCCTTCGGTAGGGTCAGTCTCAGTCTCAGCGTGGCCTTGTCGACCGGAGCGTCGAGACACGGCAGCCACTGACTCGTGGAGAAGATGGTGTAGATCTGCGACTTCTCCGGCGCGAACTCGAGGCCGAAGCGCGGCGCGCCGTGGTAGGCAACGTCGATGCTGGCGCGCGCGCCGCGAGGCGCCGGTGTTTTCAGCCGCGCATGGAGACGGCGATCGCCCTGCGTGAACTCGAGAGCCGCGCCGGCCTGCTCCACCGAATCGATGACCAGAACGCCGATGTCGAGGTCGACCTCATCGAGCGCCTCCGCGCGGGAGACGAGGTCCACTCGGACGTGGCCGCTGACCGTCTTGAGGGATAGATCCGGCTCGATGGCGGCGTCGTAGTGAACGACGTCGAAGGGCGCGGCGGAGGATCCGGCGATCAAGGCCGCTCCGCTCGAGGCGAGGAGAAGGAGACCGAGGAGCATGCGCCTACCTTATGCGCGACGGCCGTCGGGCCTCCACCCGATTAAGGTATTGAGCGGCGAAAGGATGCCCCCGATCTTCCACTTCGATCACGCGCTCGTCCGGGCTCCCGGCGCATCCATCGCCCGCGGGCTGCGCATCGTGGACCGGGGCTCGCCCACGCGAGAGGGCGTGCAAGGAGAACTCGATGCGTATGTCGCGGCGCTGAGGGCCGCGGGGGTCGCCGTGGAAGTCCTTCCCGCCCTTGACGACTTCCCCGACTCGATCTTCGTCGAGGATCCGGCGCTCGTCTTTCCGGAAGGCGCGATCGCGCTTCGACCGGGCGCCCCGTCGCGGTTCGGCGAAACCCCGGCCCTGTCCGAAGCGCTGCGACGGCGGTTCGACACCGTGCTCGAACTCTCCGAAGGTTCGGCGGAGGGCGGCGATGTCCTGGTGACGCCGGGCGCCGTCCTCATCGGCCTCTCCGCGCGCACGAACGGAGCGGGAGCGGAGGCGCTGAAGCTCCTGCTCGCTCGGCTGGGCCTTCGGGGTGAGATCGTGTCCACGCCTCCCGAAGTGCTTCACCTCAAGACGGACTGCGCGCTGCTCGACGAAGAGACCGTCCTTGCTACCCCGCGCCTGGCATCCGCGCGCGCCTTCCAGCGCTGCCGCGTAATCCTGACCCCGAGGGGCGAAGAGGCGGCGGCCAACGCGATCAGGGTGAATGACCGCGTGTTCGTGGGCGACCGATTTCCGCGCACCGCCGATCGCCTGACCGCGGCGGGCTACGACGTCAGGATGCTGCCCTGCGCGCAGATCGCTTTGCTCGACGGCGGCTTGTCCTGTCTTTCGCTGCGGTGGCGCGACGGGAGAAGCTCCGTCGCATCCCCGCGCCCCTGACCGCGGCGCGGGCCTACGAGAGCTCGACTTCGATGCCCCCGACGACCTTCGCCACGAGGTTGTAGAGGGGGGCCATGATCAGTCCGCCCACGAACCCGAGGCAGCCGTAGAAGACGGGGAAGACGATCACCGCCCCCGCGCCGAAGAGCATCGCCCCGATGCCCGAGGAGTCGGCCCCCGAAGCGCTCCCGATGGCGGCGCCCATCACTGCGAAGAGGCTCACCAGCGCTCCGATGAAGAGACCGAGGAAGGCGTAGACCACGGCGAGCACCTTGGCCAGAGAGATGACGCCGATCCGGTTGACTGACTGCACGGCCATGGGGCCTCCTGAGTTGTTAGGGGCGCTCGCCTCGGCAATACGTCAGGTGACGTCAGCGAGGCTCGTGCCTTCGAGCTTGGACGCGAGATAGTTGCGGATCTCCTTGAAGAGGCGCAGCAGCTTCTTCTCCTTCTCCACCGGCGTCGACTCGTAGAAGTACTTGCTCACCGACTCCGTGGGCGCGAGCGCGCCGTCGATGAGGCGGATGACCTCGGCGAGGCTGATTTCGCCGGCGGGTCGGGCGAGGCAGTAGCCCCCGCGCTGGCCCTTGAGGCTCCGCACGTAGCGGGCCCGCTTGAGTGTCAGCAGGATCTGCTCGAGGAACTTGGGCGGTATGCCCTGAGCCGCGGCGATGGTCTGGACGGAAAGGAAGCCGTCACCCACGTGACGGGACAGATACACGAGGGCGAGGAGCGCGTATTCGCTTCTGGAAGTGAGTCTCACGTTCGGCGTCACCTTCACAGATCCCGTTGGGTCCTGTCAAGGCTCTTTCCCCGATGGTCAGCGGCGCCGGCGCGGCTTACGTCCCTTCGGCCAGGAAACGGGCCACCGCGGCCACCACGTGCGGCTCGCGCAGAATGCGGCGATGGCCGAGGCCGCGGGTGGTCATGAGCCTCGAATCCGGCCAGGCCTCGGCGTAGGTGCGGCCGTCCTGCCACGGCACGTCCACGTCGTCTTCGTCGTGGACGACCAGCAGGGGAGCCCGCATCCGCGGGGCGAGGAGCCGGCCGCGGAGCTCCGCCATGGTGAGGCCGATGCGCCGCTCGACGCGGTGGCGCATCCTCTCGCTCAGGTGACCCGACAGGCCGAGCCAGTGGCCGAACACTTTCGGGTAGTGCTCGAAGTCCTCGGCCGGGGCAAGGTAGACGAGCCGGCCGACCTCGAGCGGTTCGCGCAGCGCCACCGTGGTTCCCGCGGCGCCGAACGAGTGGGCGACGATGCCGGCGACGCCGCCCAGGTGGCGGACCATGGCCGCGATGGCCTGCGATATCTCGAGCAGGTTGGTCTGCGCTCCCCGCGAGGACCCGTGGGCGGGCAGATCGATGGTGATCGGCTGCAGCCCCTGCTCGGCCAGAGCGAGGGCCAGGCCTCCCAGCTGCGAGCCCCGACCCTCCCATCCATGAACGAGCAGGACGGGCTCGCCCCTCTCGCTCCACCGATGGCCGGAAAGCTCGAAAGGCCGGGCGGAGAAGGTCTCGGGCCGAGCGCGCTCGAGCCACGCCCGCTCGCGCTCGGGCAGGCGCGCGCGCCTGGGCGTCAGGAAGATCCGCGCCGCCACCCGGGCGCCCAGGCGCGGGGAGAGGCGGTCGACGCCGCGGATGACGGCACCCATCACCACCATGGCGGGCGTCCGGCGGGACGCCATCTCGGTCTTTACACGACCGATCGTGCTATTTTTTTCAGGGGCGGTGGAGCGAGGGGTCAAGGGCGTGGGCCTCAGGCGCGGGACGCGCGAATCAAGGACTCGAACGCGGTCTGCGCGCGCTTCTGCGCATCCTTCGAGCGAAGGAGGCGGGCCGAGTGGTGGTAACCAAGGATGAAGGAGTCGAGCTGCCAGGCGAACTGCTCGGCGTCGAGAGTCGCTTTGAAGTGGCCCTCCTCGACCGCGACCCGGGCGGCCTGGGCCAGAACGCCGAGCCAGTCTTTCTGCGAGGAAAGCAGGAGGTCGCGCACCGGCCCGGGCTGGTCGTCGAACTCACTGGACGCGGCGATGAAGAGGCATCCGCCGGGAAGTTCGCTCGCCCTCGACCAGGAAAACCAGTTCTCGAAGAGGGCGCGAACCCGGGGTTCGCCCCGGGGCTTCTTGAGCGCGGGGGCGATCACCAGCTCCACGAAGCGGGCGATGGCCTTTCTCACCACCTCGAGCTGAAGGTCCTCCTTGGAAGCGAAGTGCGCGAAGAGACCGCTCTTGGAGAGACCAGCCTCGCGGGCGAGGCCGCCGATGGTCAGCGCCTCGAGGCCGATCTTGCTCGCCGTCGCGAGGGCGACGTCGAGAATCGCGGAGCGGGTGGTTTCCCCCTTCGACATGGGGAAATATTAGCACGATCGGTCGTTTTCGGACCGGCGCTCACGTGAGCCTGCCCCCCCCTCAGGAAGCGGGCTGACTCAGCACCGCCCGCGCGTCCTTCGATCCGATGACGTTCTCCACCGAGGCCTTCCCGAACTCCACCCAGGGCGAGGAGCCGACGCGCAGGAAGAATGTGGTGTGGATCGACTTGAAGGTGGGGTTGGTGAACGCGGTCGCGGGATCGCCCTCGAGCGAATAGCGGGCATCGGAACTCATGGTCACGAGGACGCGCGCGCCGGGAGCAATCCGCTTCGCTCCCTCGGTGAGGCGGAAGAAGCCCGATCCCCAGGGTTCGTTCGAACCGTCCCTGAGGAAAGAGGCGGTGGCGTCCACCGCGATGAGGGTCTCCTGGGAGATGTTCTCCACGCGGAAGCGGACGGTAGGCGCGAGGTATTTCATCTCGGTGCGCGACGGATCGAGCACCCAGTAAGTTTCGACGTCGCTCACCTTGAGCAGGGCCTTCGGGTCGGGGGTCGCGCAGGATGCGGCGATCAGTGCCGCCGTCAATACGAGGGCGAGGCGAATGCCTGAAAAGGACCGACCGGAAGAGCCGGCCGCACGTCCAATGCGCTGAAGCTGTCCCATGAGGTTGTTTGTTACCATAACGTCTCTCCGCAGGGTATGTGTAGCGTGCGGGCGGCCAGGCCATTGACGAAGCGGCAGTCCCCTAGGCAACGGGGCGCCCTGCACCAACTTTCGAGAAGGGATTCTCACGCATGATTGAAGTCGCGGATCTGAGGAAGAGCTACGGCCGTTTCGACGCGGTCTCCGGAGTCTCCTTCACGGTCGGGAAGGGCGAGATCCTGGGCTTCCTGGGCCCGAACGGCGCGGGAAAGAC
>JAIBCN010000068.1 GCA_019694155.1 Vicinamibacteria bacterium
CCCGGTTCGGCCGTCTGGCGCTCCCTGAGCCGGAAGAGGCCGTCGTAGACGAAGGTGGTGGTGTTGCCGGAAAGGTCGGTTTCCGTCTCCTTGAGGTCGGTGGCGCCCTTGTACGTGTAGCTCGCGATCACTCCAACCGGGCCCGGCGCGGGACCGCTCAGGATCGCCACCTCGGTCAGGCGGTTGAGCGCATCGTAGGTGAACTGACGCGCCACGTTTCGCGGGTCGGTCGACTTCGTGACGTTGCCGTTTCCGTCGTACTCGGCCGCGGTGGCGATGGTCATGGGATCGCCCTTTGTCACCGGCATGCTCGTGGCGATGACGCGGTTCATGCCGTCGAGGGAGTGCGTGGTGACGGCGCCCAGTGCGTTGGTGGTCGTCTTGAGCTGGCCGCCGCGGGTGTAGGTCATCCGGGTCACTTCGCCGGACGCATCCTGCGTCTCGGGCGCTCCGGACGCCCCGGAGGCACTCACCCGGGCGACCTTTCGAACCAGGAGGGGGCGGTCCAGGCCGTCGTACTCCCGAACCACTTCACCGCCGAGCCCATCGGTTTCCCTGGTGATCCGTCCCCGCCCGTCGATCGCCCGCGTGGCCGTCACGGCCGAAGGCACCGGCGACAGAAGCTCGGACTTCCGGCTCTTCCACATCCCCAGACCGGTGTCCTGGTCGTACGTGGTGACTACACCACGGGGATCGATCTCGGTCTTGAGCAGGCCGGTAGTCGGGTCGTATTCGTACGTGGTGCGGTCGCTGACTCCGTTCGTCATCGACTTGACATCGCCCGTCGTGCCGTCGATTTCCCAAGTTGTGGTTCTCTGCTCGGCGTCCCTGTGCGACTTGATCTTGTTGAAGGCCAGGTCGTATTCGTCGACCGTCTCGATGACGAGGCCATCGGCGCCCGTGATCGTCTCGCGCGTCAGGTTGCCGTTCTGATCGTAGACGTAGTCCTTGACCATGCCCCCCGGCAGGGCTTCCCTCTTCTTGAGCGCGTCGTTCGGCCACCAGTCGATGGAGGTAGTGCGGCCCAGGGGCTCCTCGATCCGGGTGACGCCGCCGTGGTAGTTCATCGTGTACTTCGTTACGTTGCCGCGGGGGTCCTTGACTTCGGTGGTGGACGAGGCGGCGTTGCTGGAGCGCGGCCCGAAGTCGTACTCGGTGACGACATCGGGGAGGCCGCCGCCCGGCGACTGGATGACCTTGTTCACGAACTCCATGCGGTCGCCGACCTCACCCTCGGAGGGTGAGAACCCGGGCCCGACAATGAACTCATAGCGGGTGACATGGTTGTCGGGATCGATGATTCGTTCCAGGCGGTTCGCGTCTCGACCCGAGGACGCGGCGTAGCGGTACTCCCACACTTCGTCGTCCGCCGCCTTCCCGGAGCCGATGTTCGTCCCCTTTCGCGTCACCTTTCGAAGTTCGCCGTTTTCGAAGTGCTCGTACAGCACACGCAGGTTGAGGGACCGACTCGCGGCTTCGGCGAAGACCTCGGACAGCGCCACATCCTTGGGATCGACAGGCGCGCCAACCGGTCCGGAGCGGAAGGGCTTGTAGACAAACGTGAGGGTCGTGGATGGCTTGTCCGCTCCTTTCACGTACTCCTTGACCGTGTCCACTCGGCGGTACTTGTTGTAGGCGATTCGCAGGACGTCGCCATGGGGCTCCTCGATCGACTCGAGGCGCCACGGGCCGCTCACCCAGCTGTCGGAGCTTTCGGCGCGGAAGAGATGCCGGTTGGCCGCCTTGTCAATGAAGATCAGCTCGCCGTCCCCCCCGGTCGTGAGCTTGGTGTGGTAGCCGTCCTGAGGAACGAACGTGTTGCCGGTCGCGGACTTCTTGAAACGCTGCGAGCTGCCGTCCGCGGTCACCACAGTGTATGTGTCCTTCTCTGTGTCCTTGCCACGGCCGATGACGCCGTCGTAGTTCCAGATCCAGCCCGACTTCCCCTCGCCCAGCCCGGCGCTCGAATAGCTCCGCGAGACATCCAGACTGAAATGGCGGCCTTTCACCTGCAGGTCTGTGGCGCCCACGGCGAGATGTCCGTCGAAGAGGTCGACACCCTTCACGAAAGTGCGCGAGACCGGGAGCATGGGCCGGTTTCGGATCTCGCCCACGATCTTGCCTGGGATGGCTCTCTCGGTTTCATCGATGACGCTCTTGATGGTCAGGGTGAAATCGCGCTCGTCGGTGACCTTCGGCAGGATGTCCTTGGGTACCAGGATCGAATGGCTGCCTTCCGCGAGATCGACGTCGTCCACGGCTCTCTGGGTGAGGCTGTCGACCTCGGTCACCATCGGCTGGCCGTTCACCATCACAGTAACCTGCGACCGCTGGCACAGATCAAACCGAATCCGGGCATCCTCGACCGCGGTCGCACCGGTGGCTGGATCGAAGATGCGGTACTGCACGACCCGCGCAGTTTCCAGCCTTCCAAGACCCGTGCACGCGGACTCGAGGACGAGCGACCTTACGCCACCGATCGGCGTATCAGGGCCGCCAAACGGCGAAATGCCGGTGGTGACAACCTGCCCGTCCTGATTGATCGCGGCTCGCCCGCCCACTCCCGCAACGCGCCCCTTGATGTAGGGATTCGTCGGGTCGACGAGCTCCACGATGATGGCCTCGCCCTCGTTGTAGCCCTTCTGGGTGGTCACGATCGCGGTGGTGCCGCGGAGCGTCACGTCGACCGGGCCGCCATTGGGGCTCAGGTCGAGACTGCCGAGGAACTGCGGGTGAGCGGAGTCGCGAACGTTGACCGTGATCAGCCGAACCTTGCTGGCGGGGTCCGCCTCGTCCACGAGGGCGACGAGGACGGCCAGGTCGTATGCCCCCACGCGGCCGAGGCCGATGGCCAAGCCCTGAAGGACGTGAACGGGTGTGGAGGCCCCCGCGGGAGTGAACTCAAATTCGCTGGGCTTCCAGTGCGCGGTGGGGTTGCCGAGCTGCGGGTCGACCAGAAGGAGGGGCAGGGTCCCCGTGGACGCGACCAGGGTCTGGCCCTGGATATCGGCGGCCTCGATGTCGGACATGTTCACGAGCATCGGGATGTTCGTGTTCGGGTAGGAGACCGATGGATAGGGAATCGTGACCACCGCGTCCTGGCCGAAGCCCCTCCCGTCGGTGTTGATCGCCACCCGGGCCTGGAAGCTCGTAAGGAGATCGGGGATGTTCTGGCCACGGGCCACGTCGACGACCTGAATTCCCTTCTTCGTGGTCGCGAGATACACGAAGCCCTTGTGGAAAGCGCTGCGGCTGATGAACCCGTCCTGAGCGCTGGACGCCACGGTGACGGCGCCCGTCATCGTCGGCTCCGCAGGGTTCTGGGCGCTCGCGAAGATGACGCTGGACGGCTTCGAGGCGTTGGTCGAGACCACGGAGACCGCGGCCATGGGGTCACCCGCCGGATCCGCCGAGACGTCGATCGGCCGGGGAGCCACCCCGAGCGGGAACAGGGAGAGGTTCTTTGGAGAGGCAGGGTCCTCGATATCCCAAACGTACAGGCTGCCGTTGAAGAAGTTGTTTCGGACCACGAAGGCCAGGTTGCCGACGACGCCGATCCCGGGCGAAGCGAAACCACCTTCCTCACTGCCCTGTACGGACGGCTTGAAGGTTGTGAACGAGGTGGTGTAGGGCGGGACGGGCTTTGGAGGCGTGTCCGTGTCCACCACTCCGGAGGTCAACGCGAGCACGTACTTCGCGTCGAGCTTGAGACCGCGTCTCGGCTTCAGGGTCAGGGAGGTGACGAGAGAGTTCGGGGTCACGGAGTTCAGAATGACCGGCGAACCGTTCAGCACACCGACGCCGATCAGGTCGAACTCAACCGGCCCCGCGCCCTCTCCCGTCTCCTGGGTCAGGGTGATGGTGCTTCCCGCGACCAGGCCCCGCACCGGCTCGGTGAAGTAGATCTCGGGGTTCAGGTTGGTGACCGAGACGTTCGTCGACAGGTTCTGGGGCAGAGTCTTGCGGGTGATGATGCCGGGCGCTTCGTTCGGCAGGCCGTCCACCGCGCCAGTGCTGCCAACCACGCGGAAGGTAAAGGTCTCGACCCTCGGATCGTTCTCCCTGGTGATTGCGCGCACCCGTACCACGTAGGACCCGGGAGCGCTGGGTGTAAAGGTGCCTTCTCCGGCGTTCGGCTGAAGCTCGACGACCTTCTTGGAGGTGTCCGAGGTGACAAGCGTGACGACGTTCACGCCAGCGCCGTTGACCTCAGCCGCCTCAACGGTGGCGCCGCTCTCGACGGAAACCGCCACCCGGATCCGCAGGGGCCGGTTGACCAGGGCCAGGCCGTTTCGCGGCAGGCATCCCGCACCGGTCTCCTCGCAGACCGTGATCGCAATCTCGGGAACCGGCGGGGGCGGATCGACCGCCGGGAAACTCAGGTTGAGGATGGCTCGATTCCTGTACTGGCGCAGCGACGCGGGCACGAGTTCGATAGCCGGCGCGTCTTCCGGATCGGACTCGAAACCGGTGGCCGTCGCAGTGCTCTCGGGGCTCTGTCCAGGGATCGGATTCCTGGCGACATACTTCGCGGAGAGCGTGAACGGGCCGCCCACATAGCGCGGGTCGAAGAGTGTGTATCGCCCGTCCGCACCGGTGATGGCCTCGACCTGCGAGCCGTTGGCGAAGGCCTGACCGCTGGCGTCATGGCCGCTCACCCGCGCGCCCGCCACGGGCTTGAGGACGGGCTTGTCGACGCCGGCCACGCGTTCGCGCACCGGCTGGTAGACGTAGCCCGTGATGACCCCGGCCTGCGGCTGGCCGGGAAGGATCTGATTGAACGTCCAGACCAGGATGTTCATCGACACCGCCACCGGGTTGAAGATGCCCAGCACATCGAGCGCGAGGGCTCCGTCGAAGCCGTTGAACGGCGGCGAGGCGGTTCGAACACGAAGGTCCGCGGCGTCGCACTCGGGCTTGTCCGACGCGCACTCCACGAAGGCGTGATCCAGCGTGCGCAGGAAGTACGGCCGCGCATCGTCGGCGCATGTCGGAGCGCCGTTCGGGCAGGGGCCTTCGACCCGCTGGTACACGTAGTAGAAGGCAGCCTTGGGGTCGACGCCGGCCGGCAGGTTGGAAGGGATCGGGAAGAGGAGGTCCATTTCCCTGGACGACTTCGCCTCCCCCGCCGTGACCTCGACTTTCAGCGCGCCACCCACGTGACTGATCGGCTGCCCGCCGTCGCCCAGGCCAAAGGTCGGCTGCTGGCCGGGGTATCTCTGCTCGAGCGCGTCGGGCGTCACGAAGTCGAGTTTGAACTTCGTGCCTTTGCTCAGCGCCTGCTCCGGAATCACGAGCGCGGACCCCGCGGGCCCGCGAACCGTCCCACCGAAGGCGCCCACCGCGGTCTCGCCGGTCGCGGGATCGACGAACTCGCCGCGCTCGAACGTCGTCGCGTTGCCGAAGGGGTCGGTGACGGTCACGAAGAAGATGTCGTCAATGCCCGCGGGGATCGTGCCCAGAACCTGCCCGTCGTTTCCCGCGGTGAGGCCCAGCACCACGCCGTTGCCGCCGTTGATGATGAGAACGGTCGTGCCGGGATCGAGCGTGCCGTTCGGCGCCGAGACGGTGACGAGGCCGTCGGCGTTCGGGATGCTGAACGTGATGGCCGTGAGGTTGTAGACCTTCTTGGTGTAGGCCTGCGTCCGGAAGGTGGTGGGAGGGGCGGTCACGAGCCCCCCCACGATGTCCTTGAGGCCGGTGACCTCGAGGACATAGTCGGTCGAGAACTGGAGCGCCGGCGGTGCGGGAACGGTGGGCGGCGTCGTCTCTGGCACGAAGGGAATGATGGAGAGCCGTTTGCCGGAACCGGACAGTACGAGGCGCAGGGCTACGGGAACCGAAGCTCCCCCGGCGCTCGCCGGCACGGTTCGGAGTTTGATGTTGTCCGTCGAGACGCTCGCGAGGTCGATCGCCACGGGCGAGGTCAGAGTCAACGGCTCGTTGACCTCGACGTTGTTGGCGCCCGAAGCGGGTGAGATCGTCGCCTGGGTCACCGTGCCCAGTAGCGCGATGTCCACCGTGACGGGCGCTCCCTGGGTCGCGGTCGCGGGCGCGGAGGCGGCGAGGCTCAGGCCCAGAACCTTCGCGGTGAGTTCGATCGCGCCCGGGCTCACCGCGATCGCGTAGTAGCCGTTGCCGGACGAAGTCGCAACGAAGGGCAGGAGGGGTGGCTTGGGGTCCGTGACGGTCACCAGGGCGCGGACCGGGCTCCCGCTCGCGCTCGTGATGCCCTTGACGAATGCCAGCGGCCCGTTCACGCGGAAGAGGACATAGCGGCCGGACTGCGTAATGCCTTCGAGGGAAACGCCCGGAAGGCCGCTGTCGACGCGCGTGACCACGCTGGTCGCCGGGTCGGTCCCGCCCGGCGACCAGACGTCGCCCATCGCCACGACCTGAAGCCGCGGTATGCCATCCCAGGCCGCGCGATCGACCCGGGCCAGAACGAGGCTGTCTCCCGCATTGGCGGCGACGTTCGCGAAAGTGAGCGACGCCGATGCATTGAGCGTCACTCCGAAGAAGTCGACCGAGACTTCGGCCAGAGGCGTCAGCGCGCTCGTGCTCGGGACGAAAGCCGAGAACGACTCGTGCGCGGTGAGCGTCATGGCGGTGTCCTCCGGCAGGCTGCCCGCCGCGACGTTGAGGCGCACGTTGCCCGAGGTGATGGAGGTGGCGTCATTCCCGCCAACGATCCCGCGCGCGTATTCGCGGCCGGCCATGAGGTCCAGATGCACGCGGCCCTCGCGCAGCCCCGCAGTGGCGAACGTCCGCGAGGGAGTGATCGGGAATGTCGCGCACAGACTCTCGATGGGAGTCGCACCCTCCGCGGGGACTGGGGCCGCGGGGGCGCAGGCGTTCGGGGCGGAGGCGCCGGTGATGCCGCCCGGAGTCCATGCCGTGACGAGCGGGTTCTGCTTGTAGGTGATGACATCCATGGACCGCTTCGGCGCGCTCGCTTCCTCGCCTGACGCGAGGGTGTAGATCTCATCCACATCCGCCTGGACGACCGTGCCCGAGGGAAGGCTGGACGTCGAGTCGAGTCGCAGGTAGCCCGTGGCGGTCCCACCCGAGGGCGGCAGGATCGCGGGGTTGACCCGGCTTTCGGACGTCGCGGCGGCCGGGATGGGGAGAACAGAGAGGCCGGCAAGAGCTTCTCCCATCGCACCCAGGGGAGGCGTCGACGGATCCGGATCCACGAGCGCGTATGAACCTGGCCCCACCAGATCCAGGGTGATCACGCCGCCTGTGGGAACCATGCCCGTCGCGACGATGCGCCAGTCGTGCATCGAGACGTCGTAACGAACCAGCACGGCATTGGCGGAGGAGGAGGCGATCGAGACCCGGCCAACGCCAGCCGCGGAGTCGCTCGTCCAGTGAAATGCGGTGAGCGGTGAGAACCCAGGCGGCAAGAGATTCGGCAGCCCCTGCGGAGAGAGCAGCGTGACACGATTGGCTCCCTCTGGCACAGCCAGGGAAACCGGGCCGGGAATGCCCTGGACCTTGCTCGGATCCGGTGAGGGCAGAGGACTCGGAGCCGGCCCCGGCGCCGGGATCGTGGCCGGGGGATTCGTGGCCGGAATGACCGGGCTGAAGGTGGTGGCTTCAGCCAGGGGCGTGAGGCGCGCGTCCAGGGGAACGGTTCCCACCCCCGAAACGACCGAGACCACTCGATCCACGCCGGTCATCCCTGCCTTCTCCACGTGGAGAATCGCCGAGGTATCGGCCACCGGGATGCTGTATCGGCCCTGCGCGTCCGTGGTGACCGTCCGCCCATTGGCGCCCACGAGAGTGACGGAGGCGCCGGAGATTGGAAGAGATGTGACATCGGAGAGCACGGTGCCCGTCACCACGCCGTCCGCGGTGACGCGAACGCTTCGGCTGGTCGTGGTCGTATTCCCCGCCGTGTCGGTCGCGCGCGCCGTCACGGTGAGGGGGTCTCCAGGTCGAGCCGACTCGGGGATCTGAATCACGCCGGTGCAGTTCGAGGAAGCACCGGCCGGGCCCTGGACCACCGCCGTGCAGATGACGACCGAACCGAGAAGAAGCTCGACCTTGTCGAGAGCGAGGTTGTCCGTCGCGGAGACGGAAGCGGAACTCACGCGACCTCGGCTCACCGTCTCGGGGGCCTGCAGGTCGACCACGGGTGGCGCGGTGTCGCGTGTGATGACCACCTGGGCCGACGACGTCCGGCCTCCAGCATCCGTGGCCTCCACGGTGAGGGTGTTGTCACCCTCCTCGAGGATCACGCTCTGCGAGCGCTCGCATGCGGGAGCCCCGGGCTGACTCTGGCCGGGACAATCGGCAACGGCGGTTCCGTTGACCTTGATCGAGGTCAGGGAGCGGTCGACGATCGTGTAGGCCAGCGTCACCAGGGCAAGGCGCGTGAGCGCCCCCGTGGCGGGGGACGTAATTGCGACCGTGGGCGGGCCGAGGTCGACTTCGACCACCCGGGTAAGGACCGTCTCGTTCCCGGCCGCGTCGCTCGCGCGCACGGTGATGGTGACCGACCCATCACCGAGTGCGGGCAGGGTCGCCGTGTACGCCTGGCCCACCACCGACGCTTCCGTGCCTTGAACGGTCACCGAGACTGTGGTCGTATCCACGACTGTTCCGGAAACAACGAGTGGAAGCGTCGGAACGACGGCGCCCTGCGCCGGCGCGGCGATCGTGAGAACAGGCGGCGTGCGGTCGACGATGATCGAGACCGTACTCACCGCCTCGTTGCCGGCGGCGTCGGTGGCGGTGAAGACGAGGTCCCGCGGCCCATCGGGCCCCGCGGGTAGCGTGGCGCTGAAAGCGCCGTCCGCGGCTGTCGCGATTGTCTGACCGTTGACCGTCAGCGTGAAGGGCGATGCGTCGGTCACCACCCCGCTGATCTGAATCGAAGCCGCCCTGGTGACGAGAAGGGGCGTTGGAGCCGTCACAACGATGTTCGGCGGCGCCGAGTCCAGAATCGCGCTTGTTTGCGCGTGTCCGATATTCCCGGCGGCGTCCACCGCCGTCGCCACGATGACGCCGTCGCCAACCAGGGGAACCGAAACCAGGAACCGGCAGATGAGGAGAGCGCCCGACCCTCCGGTGCAGGTGGGATCGAGGGCGGGGACGCCGTTCACCTCGGCCATGGTGACGGACTGATCGGCGACCTCGACCTCCACGGAAACGAGGCCTGCCTTGAGGTAGGCGCCCGGAGCAGGCTTCACGATGGTCACCGCCGGCGCGGTGCGATCGACGGTCGTCGTAACGGCGCTTTGGCCCGTGTTCGAGGCCGCATCGGTGGCCACCGCGGTGAAGGTCGCGACAGGACCGGGGCCCACCGGAACATTCGCGGCGGCGAAGCTCGCCACTCCAGGTGAGATAGACATGACGGTGGCGGTCACGCCATTCACGATGACGCTCACGGCGGTCGCGTCCTGCACGTGGCCGAGAACGGAGATGAACTGAGCCGC
>JAIBCN010000187.1 GCA_019694155.1 Vicinamibacteria bacterium
GGAAGGGAAACTAGTCATTGGACTTCTTCTCCTTCGGCCGGGTGGGATCCTCGACCGCCACGATCTCGCCCGCCTTGAGGCCCTTCACGATCTGCGCCTTGTCGAAGCTCGCGAGGCCCGTCTCCACTTCGCGAAGTTCGAACTTCTCCTTCCAGCGGTCTTTCTCTTCGACCTTCGCCTCGGGCTTCTCGTCCTTTCCTGCCGCGAACACGCTGGAGAGGAAGTCGCGGGACTGGGCGACTTTCGGCGCCTCCGGCTTCTTGACGTAGACCACTTCCTTGTCGTCGCGCTTGAAGAGCGCCTCGACCGGCGCGGTCAGGACTCCGGTGACCCGATCGCCGAGCACGTCGAGATTCGCGGTCATGCCCGTGCGCAACTCCTGGCCCTGGCGATCGACATCGACCTCGACGTCGAAGATCTTGACCTTCTCCTCGACCCGGGCGGCCGGCGCGATCCGCGCGACCCTCCCCCCGAAGCGAACCTTGGGATAGGCATCGAGGGAGATCTTCACTTCCTGGCCGAGACGCACCTTGCCGATGTCCACCTCGTTGATGCCGGCCTTGATGATCATGGTGCCGACGTCCGCGACAGTGGCGATGACCGTCCCCGCGTTGAAGCTCGAAACTCCCGAGGTCACGGTGTCGCCGAGCTCCACCGGCCGGCGGATGATCACCCCGTCCATGGGCGCCGAGACATTCAGGCGCTGGGTCGACGAGCCGCTCACGAGGCCGATGGGCACGCCGCTCTCCTGCACGATCTTGTAGCGCTCCACCGCCGCGTCGTGCTGGGCCTTCGCGGCCTTGAAGCGCGTCTCCATCTCGAGCGCGGTCTGAAGGGAAAGCAGACCCTGCTGCCGCAGGCCCTCGTTGCGGTCGTTGGTGGCGCGGGCCTCATTGAGCGCGATCTCGGTTTCGGTCACGCTGTTCTTCACCTGGGCGAGGTCGCGTGCCTGCGAGGGATCCGGCTCGACCTGGGCGATGACCTGGCCTTTCCGCACCTTGTCGCCCTCCCGAACCATCAGCGCCACGACCTTGCCGGAAAGGACCGACTTCACGTCCACCTTGACCTGTGGTTCGACCGAGCCCACCTCGGTCACGCGCACCTGCACGTCTCCGGTCTCCACTTTCGCGGTCTTGAGCTCATCTTTCTTGAGGTCCTTGCCGTCCTGGGCGCCGCCCCGCGTGAGGGCGAAACCTCCGAGCGCGAGTGCGCCGATGATCACGACCCAGCCCTTTCGTCCCGGACGGCGCTTTGCCTTCGACATCACCAGCTCCTCAATTCAATAGTCTTGACTCTCCTAACGAGTGTCCCTCGCCGAAGGTTCCAGGCGGGCTGGCTCGGCGTCCCGGACCCACGATCTGGAGTGCCCTGCGGGACCCAGGACGCAACGGGCAGGCCGTATCATCGAAATCCCAATCGGCATGCCGCTCACCCCCACCCTGCTTCTCGTCCCTTCGGTGTCGGCGGGCCAGATCCTCCTGCGCCGGCTCGCCCGCGAGAAGGGCGCGGTCGCCGCCATTTCCGCGATGCGGCCGAAGGACCTGGCCCAGAAGATGGCGGAAGGGAAGTGCCATGCCCAGGGCCTCCTCGCCTGGCAGAGCGGCCACGGGGCGCTCCTTTCCGCGAAACTCCTGGCCGCCCACCCGGAGTTGTTGAAGCCCGGTCTTCCCGAGGCTCCGGTAGCGCGAGTGCTCGCCCGGACTCTCGATGACCTGCGCGCCACCGGCATCAGGCCCGCCGCGGTCCGAAGGCTGGCGGAGCGCAGCCCCGGCCCCGAAGACCGGTCGAGGCTTCTCGGTGTCGCGAAAATCTACGAGCGGTATCACGCTGAGATCGAAACGAAGTTCTTCGATGAAACCCGCCTGTACGCCGAAGCCGAGATCGCCGATGCGCCCTTCCTTCACGGCACCGCCATCCTGTTTTCACCCGACCTCGAGCCTCGCGCGGACGAGTTCCGGTTTCTGAAATCCCTCGCGACCCGCTTTGGCGCGCAGAGAATCGCCGGGGGCGAATCGAGAATCGCGGGTTCGTTCTCCCTGTTCGCGGACGAGGCCGGCATCAAGACCGTGGCTTGGGCGGATACCGCGTTCGCGCCGGTCGCCCGCGAGTCGAGCGGAGAGATCACCCGGCTGACGGGGGCGCTTTTTGAAGCACCCGGCCCGTCGCCCGCGGCGGCCTCTCTTCACTCGAAGGTCTCCTGGGTGACCGCTCCCGGGGAGGCGAGCGAAGTCCGATCCATTGCACGTCTTCTTCTCAAGGCGGCACGGGAGGGGATGGCCTTTGATGAGATGGCGGTGGCTCTGCCGCAGCCCGATGTTTACGCGCCCATCCTCGTCGACCTGTTCTCTCGCGCGAAGATCCCCTTCAAGCTGCATCCGTCGCTCCCCCTCGCCACCGGCCGGATCGCCCGTTCGTTTCTCCTTCTGCTGGGCTCGCGAGACTTCGATCGCGGGGCTTTGCTCGAGTTCCTGACCTTCGCTCCCGTGCCGCTCTCCGACAAGACCGGCGACCCCGATCCGCCGCATCCGTCGGTGTTCGACCAGATCACTCGCGAGCTCAAAGTCGTCTCGGGCATCGACCGGTTCCGCAAAGCCCTGGATCACTTCATCAGCGAGGAGGCGAGGGCTTCAGCGACGCTCCCCGATAGCCACCGAGCCTCGCGCGCTCGCCGGGTGAAGGCGGCGCGGGCGCTCCTCCACCTCGTGGAGAAGCTCCGCGAGAGCCTCGCTTTCACCGGCCAGAAACTGCCGCTCGACGCCTGGTCCACGAAGCTCCTTGCTTTGTGCAACGACTGGATCCGGCCCACGACCGAGATCGAGGAGGCCGAGCGCCAGCTCGTCTGCGAGACGCTCGAGGAACTGGGTGCGCTCGCCGTGGTTTCGGCGGCCGTTCCCTTCGACCGAGTTCTGTCCGTCCTCGAGGCCCAGTTCGACCGCAAACGCCGGCCGCTCGAGGAACGCTCACGGGTGGGCGTGCACGTGGGTTCTTCCGAGGCCCTTTCCGGCGGCCGCTTCCGTCTCGTGGCGCTGCTCGGCCTCGTCGAAGGCCGGTTCCCGGGCGTCTTCCGGCCCGATCCCTTTCTGCTCGATCCCGAGAGGAAGGCGCTCAGCGACGAGATCAGCGCGGTTCCGCCTCCCAAGGCCGTCACGCAGTTGAGCCTCTTCGATGACGAAGGTCCGCCGCCCGTTCCCACCGGAGGCATCACTCTACCCACCACGGAAACCCGCGTGGCGCAGGTCCGCCGCATGTTCGCGAGGACTCTCGGCCAGGCCGAAGAGTCACTGATTCTCTCGTACCCGCGCGCCGACGAGCAGACCGGCCGCGAGCGCCTTCCCTCCCTCTTCCTGATGGCGGCGCTCCAGGCCTTCAAGGGCCGGACCGTGAACGCGGACGACCTTCACCGCATCGTGACCGAAGACGAAGACGGCCGCACCGACATCGATCTGAGCATCGACCTCGGCGAGCGCGACACCGAGGTGGTGGCGCGGCACGGGCTTCAGGCCGTGTCATGGCTCGAAACCGACCGTCCCTTCCTCCGCACTGCTCACGAGCTCTCGCGGGGCCGGACGGCAAAGCGCCTGTCCGCCTACGACGGCCTCATCGGTCGCGAAGGCGAGGATCCGGATCCCCGGCTCGATCCCGTGAAGAGCGGCCAGGCGATTTCCGCGAGCCGCATCGCCGCCTTCAGCGAGTGCGGGTTTCGTTACTTCCTCCGCTACGTTCTCCGGCTCGAGCCCGCGATCGAGCCGGAGGAACGCCGCAAACTCGACCCCCTCGAGAAGGGCACGCTCTTTCACGAGGTGGCCGAACTCTTCCTGCGCGAGCGCCGGGACACGGGCGCCCTGCCCATTCGAAACACCGAAGAGGAGCGCGCGCGCCTCCTGGCCTTGGGCGACGAGCGGCTCGAAGCGTGGGTCGAAGGCTCGCCGCCGCGCCTGGTCCTTCTGTGGCGGGCCGAGAAGAAGGTGTTCGCGAGTCTGCTCACCGACTGGCTTGCCCGCGAGGCCGAGAGCTATCGGGTGAAGAAGACGACCCCCGCATACTTCGAGGTCTCGTTCGGCATGCCCTATCGCCGGTCCGGCACCAACGAGCCGCATCGCGATCTGCCCGTCGAGATCCCCCTCGACGACGGCAGCGTGCTCAAGATCTCCGGCCAGATCGACCGTATCGACCGCGTGGATGCCGCGGACGGCGGCGGACTCGTCCTCCGCGACTACAAGACCGGCAAGGCTCCGATGGACAGCGACGCCTCGCTCTTCAAAGGCGGCCGCCAGCTCCAGATTCCCTTCTACATCATCGCCGCGCAGGAGATGTTCCCCGGCGAGAAGGTCGTCGAGGCCTTCCTGGACTACGTCAACGGCGGCCGGCCCGTGGCCTTTCCTCCCGCGAAAGCCACCTCCGCCACGTTCCGCGCGCTCCTCCTTCGCATCGCCGACCTCATGGGGCACGGTGTGTTCATGCAGGAGCCCTCGGCCTGCACCTTCTGCGACTTCAAATCGGTGTGCGGCCCCAATCCGGTGCTCGAGAGCCGCAAGCGCCGCCGCCGTCTCTACGATCCTCTGGCCCTCAAGGTGGCTGAGTTGAAGCAATTCGCATGACCGGTCTCGTTCCTCAGGACGAAGCGGTCCGGGCCCGGGTCAGAACGGAGCTCGGCACGAGTTTCGTCATCTCGGCCGGCGCGGGGACCGGGAAGACGACGCTGCTCGTCGACCGCATGGTCGCGATCGTTCTCACCGGCTTCCTGCGGCTCGACCAGATCGCCGCCGTGACCTTCACCGAGAACGCGGCGACAACCCTCAAGCTGCGTCTGCGGGACGCGCTCGAGCGGGCGCGCGCCGAGGCGCGGGACCCCGAGGTGGTGGCGCGGGCGAGCGAGGGCCTCTCCTCCATCGAGCGGGCTCAGGTATCGACGATCCACGCTCTGTGCACGGCCATGCTGCAGGAGAGGCCGATCGAGGCGGGCGTCACCCCCGGTTTCCGCGTGGCCGATGAAGCCCTCTCCGACTTCATCTTCGAGGAGGCCTGGGAGGAGTGGCTCCAGGATCGGCTCACCGGCGCCGACGATCTCCTGGAGGCGGTCATCCTTTCGCGCATTCCCCTCGAGCGCACGTCGCCCATGGGCGATCCCATGACCCTGCGAAAACTCGCGCGGCGGCTGGTTTCGCAGCGCGACCTCGCTCCTCACATCGCGAACGCCGGCATCGACCCCAAGCCGGTGCGCGACTGGTTCATGGCGAAGATCGCGCGCGCCTGCGAACTCATAGAGGGGAAGCCCGAGGCGGACACGCTGGTGGCCGCGGTCAGGGCCCTCCATGCCGAGATCGAGAAGACCAGGGGCCTCGACGATCCGGATCTCATCGTCGCCCTGCGTTCGCTGCGGGTGCGGAAGGGTCTCGGGAACAAGCGCATGTGGAAGGCCGACGAGGCCTTCGACGAGTGCCGCGCCATCACCCTCGAGATCGCCGAGCGCGGCGCGCAGTGGGAGAAGGAAAAGAACGCGTCCTTCTACAGCGGCCTCGTGGTGGCCCTGCAGGGCGTGCAGTCGATCTACGAGCGGCGCAAGAACGAGGCCGGCGTTCTCGACTACGTCGACCTGCTGGTGAAGGCTGCGGAGGCCCTCCGGAACAACGCCTCCCTGCGCGCGTACTTCCGCCGCAAGTTCCGCGCGATCATCGTCGATGAATACCAGGACACCGATCCGCTGCAGGTCGAGATCATCGAGACCCTCGCCGGTTTCCTCGGCGGTTCGGTCGAGGATCCGAAACTCGGTCCCGCTTCCTACGTGGTCGTGGGCGATCCAAAGCAGTCCATCTATCGCTTCCGCCGCGCTGACGCCTCAATCTTCGCCGCGGCTTGCGAGGCCGCGAGGACGCGTCCCGGAGTCGAGCTCGTTTCCCTCACCCAGAATTTCCGCTCGACGCCGGCGATCCTGCGATTCGTGAACCGGTTCTTCGCGAACGTCATCAAGAAGAGTCAATACGGCCAGCCCGACTACGAGGCTCTGGTTCCGAGTCCGGGCATCCCGGACGAGCGAAGTCTCCTCGCCCTGCGGTTCACCGTCCCCGCCGAGGCCGACTCTTTCGTGCTCGAAGCGGAGGCGAGCGCCATCGCGGCCTTCGTGGCCGCCGTGCAAAACGGCACCCTGCAGGTTCGCGACGGCGGCGACACCCGGAAGAGCCGGGCCGGCGACGTCCTGATCCTGGCTCGACGCCTCACGCAGATCCGGCCGCTCGAACAGGCGCTCGAGCGCGCGTCCGTTCCCTTCGTCGTCGATGGCGGGCGCTCTTTCTTCATTCGCTCCGAGGTAGTCGAAACCCACGCGGTGCTGCGCGCGATCGACGACCCGTCGGATGCCACCAGCCTCGTTGCCGCGCTCCGGTCGACGTTCTTCGGAGTGTCCGATCGAGCGATCGCGGAATGGCGTTTCGCCGGCCGGGAACTTTCGATCCTTGCCATCGAGCCGACCGGGCCGCCTGCCGAGGCCGGCGAGGTGAGCCGGGCGCTGCACCTTCTAAGACGCCTTCACGAGGACCGTCTCCGACTGGCGCCGGCCGCGCTCATCGAGAAGCTTTTCGACGAAACCTCCATTTTCGCGGCCCTGTACGCCACGGAGCGAGGATCCACCGCGCGCGCCCAGCCCCGCATCTCGAATCTCCGCAAGGTCGTCCACCTCGCCCGCCAGGCCGAAGGGCTTGGCTTGCTGACCCTGCGCGGCTTCAACCTGCTCCTCGCCAATCGACTCGATGGCGCGGGCGAAGAACCGGACCTCCCCTCGTCGCGCCCGGGAGATCCCCACACCGTGCGCGTGATGACCATTCACAAGGCCAAGGGGCTCGAGGCGCCGGTGGTCATTCTCTACGACTGCCTCGACAAGTTTCTGCCCCGGGTCGACACCGTGCCGCTGCGCGAGGAAGGCAGGATCGCGCTCGGTTTCGTGAAGGACTGCCAGCCTCCGGACTGGGACGTCCTCGCGCTTCGCGAGGAGGCGCGGCTGCGCGAAGAGACCCATCGGCTTCGCTACGTCGCGTGCACGCGGGCAAAGGACTGGCTCGTCGTTCCCATCCCCCCCGCCACCGAGCGCGTGGGGGACTTCTGGCACGACATCGCGAAGGATGTGGCGGTCGCCGGTCCCGATACGGTCAGCCTCGACGCGGGCGCGGTGGCTCTTCCCGAGGAAATCACCGAGGCCGCGATCGGGGGGCCGGGAGAGGAGATGCCCGAGAATCTCCCCGGCTTCTCGGCCAGGAGGAAGGCGCTCATCGCCGCGGCCTCCGAAAAGACTCCCATACCCCTTCCGGTGCGCGAGGACGCCGCGCGGGAATCGCCCCCCGCGGTCGAGCCTCCGGAGTTCGTGGGCCGCGTCTTCGGCTCGTTCGTGCACCGCCTCCTCGAGCTCGCGGACTTCTCGAATCCCGAATCGGTTCGAAAGATCGCCCCCGCTCTCGCTCCCGCCTTCCCGCTCACCAAGGAAGCTGTCGCGCGGGCCGAGGCGCAGGCCGAAGCCGCCCTCTCTCTTCCCATCATGCGGGAGGCCGCGCGCGCCGCCCGCGTCTTCCGCGAGGTGCCGATCAGCTACATTGAGGAGGACCGGCTGCTCGAAGGGGTCTGCGACCTCGCCTTCGAGGACGAGAAGGGATGGGTCGTGGTGGACTACAAGACGGAAGCGATCGGCGAAGACCAGGTGCTGGCTCAGGCTTCGCATCACGCGGCCCAGCTTCGGCGCTACGCTCGGGGCCTCGCGCTTGCTTCGGGCTCGCACCAGTCGCGCCGCTTCGTGGTCTTCACTTCTCTCGGGCGTCAGGTGGCGGTTTGACCTCCATTCCCGTCACCGTCGCCCCCGCCTTCTCGGAGAAGGCCGAGGAGAAGGCCCGCGACGCGCGCGCCTTCGCCTGGTCGGCTTCGCGCCACGACACCTTCGCCACCTGCCCCCGCAAGTACTACTACTCCTACTACGGAATCCTCGAAGACCCCGAGGTCCAGCGTCTCAAGCAGCTCTCCGCCCTGGCCCTGTGGGCGGGCTCCGTGGTCCACGAGACCATCGAGGACTTTCTGCGCACGAACGATGCGATTCCCGATCCAACGGTGCAGGAAGCGCTGATCCGATCCGTCGTTCACGACCGGATGCTCAAGGAATGGAAGCAGAGCGAGGGCGGCACCAACGGCTTTCGCCTGTTCGAACACGAGTACACCCAGCCCATCGAACAGGAAGACAAAAAGATCCTGGTGGGCATCGTCATGCGCTCGTTGCGCAACTTCTTCAAGTCGCCGCTGCTGCGCGAGGCCTTCAAGGTCAGGCGTTCCGCCTGGCTGTCGATGGAGGAGCTCGTTTCCTTTCACGTCGACGACGTTCCCGTGTTCCTGCGCATGGACCTTGCGTTCCGGGACGAGCGCGACCGGGTGCGGATCGTCGACTGGAAGACGGGAAGACGGGCGGGGAAGTTCAACGAGGTTCAGATCGCGGGCTATGCGCTCTATGCCGCGGAAAAGGGCTGGGCGAAGTCCGCCACCGAGATCTCCACCGAGCTTGCCTACCTCATCTGGCCGCGCTACGTGCGCAAGGACGTCACCCAGCCCGTGCTCGACACCGCCCGCCGCTTCGTGACCCGAAGCGCCAAGACCATGCGCGCGCTCCTGAACGATCCAGACTCGAACACCGCCCGCATCGAAGACTTTCCGCGCATCGACAAACCGCGTATCTGCCGTCGCTGCAATTTCCGCAAGCTTTGTTTCCCGCGGGCCGAGGCACTCGAGGTTCGGTCCACGCGACGTTCCGCCCCCAAGCCGTGAAGGCCCTCGCCCGCGAACTGGGTCTGTTCGCGTTCTTCCTTTTCGCGTCGGGATACGCGCTCCGGCCCCTTCCCTTCCATCTCGGTGATTCGATTCCGGCGGGGAGCGATCCGCCTCATCACCTCTACATCCTCAACTGGCTGCTCGACCACGGCCTTTCAAGTGACCGCTTCGAGGGGCGGATGTTCCATCCCGCGAAGAACGCGGTCCTGCGGAGCGACCTGTCCATGGGGACGGTGGTGCTGGTCGCCCCCCTCGCCCCCCTGGTGGGCGAGCCGCTCGTGCGCTTCAACCTCGCGAACTGGCTCTCCCTTGCCTTCTCGGGCTGGGCCTTCTGCCTGCTCGCAAGATCGTGGAGCGGCTCGATTCTCGCGGGGATCCTCGCGGGCGTCACCGCCGTGCTTGGATCGCACCAGTCGCTGCACTACGTTCACCTGAACCTGCTGTCCGTGGGCTGGCTGCCGGTCTTCCTTCTGGCGCTCGATCGCGTTCTCTCGGGCGGGGGAGGGCGATATGCGGCCCTCGCCGGAACCGCATTCGCGCTCACCGCCGCGTCCTCCGGCTACTACGGGGTTGCGGCCTGCGCCATCGCCGCGGTGTTCTTCGCGCGCACGCCGTCGTGGAGGGTGCTTGGATGGGGAGCGCTGTCCGTGGTCCTGGCCGCGGCGCTCCTCTCGCCCTACCTCATCGCTTACGCGAATCTGCACGCCGAGGAGAGCCTGGTGCGCACGAGCCGCGAGCTCGCCAAGGGCTCGTTCACTTTGGCCGATCTGGGCTCCCGCACCGTGCTTCACCGGATCTGGAACCCCGCGATCGGCGAGCCGCTCTTTCCCGGCTTTATCGTTCTCGGTCTCGCCATCCACGCGCTTCGGAAGGGATCGAAGCGCGAGCGGACGCTCGGCCTCTCCGCGCTCCTGCTCTTCTGGCTCGGTCTGGGAGAACCGGGCGGCCTCTACCGCCTGCTTGCGTTCGTGCCGCCTTTTTCCAGCATGCGACATCCCGTCACGCTCACCGCGGTGGCGCTCATGCTGCTCTCCGTGCTCGCGGCCTCGGGTCTGGCCCTGATCGAGAGACGCCGTGCGCCGCTCGCTCTGGCCCTGCTCGGCATCGGCGTCGTCGAAACTCTGGCGCCCCCGAACGATTTCGTACCTGTGGCGCCCGGGGTCCCCCCTGTCTACGAAGCGGCGCTGAAGCTTCCGGCCGGTCCGATTCTCGAGGTCCCGCCGTATGAAGCGACACCCCTCATCTGGGCGGCGCGGCGCGGTTTCGAGACCGTTAATGGCGGGGGGGCGTTCATACCCGCTCTCACCACCCGCATCGAGACCACAACCCAGAACCACTGGCTCACCGACAGCTACCAGCCCATCGACGAATCGAAGGCCGCGAGCATTCTCCTCAACGAAACGGGCACGCGCTATCTCATCCTCCCTGGGGGCCGCAGGGGCGGTCTCGATCCGCTGATCCAGCGATTCAGCGAATGTCGCTGCTTCAGAGAACTCGGGACCTACCAGAGCGACCGCCTCTACGAAGTCGTGCGCGATTCCTCCTGCCCGGCCTGGGCCGGCTCCCGGCCGTGATGAACCGGCTCCGCGGCCACCCAAGGCTTACCGTCTTCCTGATCGCGCTCGCCTGGATCTTCAGCCTCGAAGAGCGCTTCAGGAACCAGGCGGCCGAGCACCTGTACTTCCACCCCTGGACGTCGGAGTACATGATGCAGACGGTGAGCGTTGGCGACCTGCGCCTCGAGCCCTTCAAGTCGCTGTGGTACAACCACATTCAACCGCCGGTGTTCGACGCCATCCGGGCCTCGCTCGCCGCGTTCTATCCAAACGCGAACGGCGAGGCCTTGATGAGGCGTGTGGATGCCGGGCTCTACGGCCTGTGGATGCTCGTCTACGCCGCCACCGTTGTTCTTGCATTCTCGTGGGTCCGAAGGCTCTGTGGGCCGCGTTCCGCCGCCCTCGCCGTCCTCGTCTTTCTGCTCCTGCCCGGACCCGTCTTCTACGCGACCTTTCTCGACAGCACTCTCCTCTCGTCGACTCTGATCCTGTGGTTCTTCCATGCGTTCTGGCGCTTCGGCAGAGGAGAGGGCGCGGGAAGAGAGCTCGTTCTTGTCTCCGTGATCCTCTTCTTCACGCGATCCGTTTTCCAGTGGCCCTTTCTCATCGTTCTCGGCGTGAGCCTGTGGCTCATGGCGGTGCCCCGCGCGCGCGCCATGCGCGTGCTTCTGCCGATCTCGGTGGTGATGATCGCTTTCCTTGCGAAGCAGTACGCCCTGTTCGGCCTCACCACCACGTCGTCCTTCGGGCCCGACAGCTTCTGCAAGGGGCTTTCCGAGTACTGCCACGGCACGGCTCAGGTCGATCTGCCGAAGACCACGGACCGTTTCAACGCCTTCGTCCTGCGACGAGCGGAGAAGTTGAATGGCGAGTACAACTACAACCAGGAGGCGTTCCTCAAGCGGTCGTTTTCCCAGATGGAGGAATACAAAGCCCTGCTGCGGCGCCTGACGCCGCGGCGCGCCGTCGAACTCCTGAAGATCAATCTCGACTTCTACCTGCGCCCCACGAGCCGGCACTCTTCCCACGTCATCGTGGACCGCCTGGCCTGGCGGGAGCCGTTCGAGTTTCTGCTATCGGGCTGGCGCTTCATCGTCCTCCTGATTCTCTCGACCGCGGTCTGGCTTCGAGCCCGCCTCCGGGAAACGGGCGGAGCGCGCCGGCGCGGGCTTCTGCACGGCCTCGGCCTCGCCCTCCCCGCCCTCTACATCGCCGCGGTGACCATCGTTTTCGAGAGCGGGGAGAACATGCGGTACCGGTTCTTCCTGGAGCCGACGCTGTTCGTCTTCTTCTGGATTTCGCTCTCCGCTCTCCTGCCCGCACGACCGCCGAAAGCCGCGGCGTAAGATCCCGCGCATGTCCCAAGCGACCGCGACTCCAGGCCTCGAATCCCTCGCCCGCATTTCGGGGAACACCCCGCGCATGGCGAGCCTCGCCGACAAGCTTCAGCCTTCGGCCATCCTCAAGGTGGCGGGCGAGATCCGGGCCATGCAGGCCGCGGGCCGCGACGTGTGCGACCTGACCGTGGGCGATTTCGATCCGAAGCACTTCCCGATTCCCGAGAGGCTGCGCGACCTCACCAAGGCGGCTCTCGACGCGGGCGCCACGAACTATCCGCCCTCCAACGGCATCCCGGCTCTGCGCGAATCGGTCCAGCGCTTCTACGCGCGTCACCTTGGCCTCAGCTATCCGCTCGATTCCATCCTGATCGCCGCAGGCGCCCGGCCTCTGATCTACTCGCTGTTCCGGGTCGTGGTCGAACCGGGCGACACCGTCTCCTTCCCGGTTCCCTGCTGGAACTATCCCTTCTATGCGGAAATCCTCGGCGCCCAGGGAGACGCGGTGCTCTGCTCTCCCGAGGACGCATTCCAGCCCCGCCCGGGCGCGCTCGAGGCGGCGATCAGGAAAGCGAGCCTCCTGATCGTCAACACGCCCCTCAATCCCGCGGGGACGGTGACGCCCCGGGCCGCCATCCTCAAGCTGTCGGAGGACATCGTCCGCGAGAACGAGGCCCGCGAGAAAAGCGGCCGGCGTCCGGTGTACCTGATGTACGACCACATCTACTGGATGCTGTCGTTCGGTGTGGAGCACGTGACGCCTTGCGCCCTCGTGCCCGAGATGGCGAAGTACACGATCTTCATCGACGGCATATCGAAGGGCTTCGCCGCCACCGGGCTGCGAGTGGGCTGGGCCTTCGGACCCACGGACGTCATCGGCAAGATGAACACCCTGTTGATGCACATGGGCGGCTGGGCTCCGAGGCCCGAGCAGACCGCCTCCGCCCAGATGCTGGACGATGACGACGCCATCGCGAAGTTCCACGCGGTGTTCAAGCCCGCGCTGACCAGGCGCCTCAATGCGCTCCACCAGGGCTTCCAGAAGCTCAAGGCCGAAGGACTTCCGGTGGACAGCATCGAGCCGACCGGCGCCATCTACGTGAGCGCCCGCGTGCATCCCTTCGGAAAGAAGGCGGCGAACGGCGTCGAGATCAGGACCAATGAGGACGTCCGGAAGTTCCTCCTCGAGGGCGCCGGCCTGGGCGTGGTTCCCTTCCAGGCCTTCGGCGTGCCCGGCGAGACGGGCTGGATGCGGCTCAGCGTGGGTGCTACCAGCGGGGCCCAGATCGAGTCGGGCCTCACCCGTCTCGGCGCCGCTCTGCGGGCGCTTGTCTAGGACGCATTAAAGGAGCCGGCAAAGGTCCGCCGGGGCCCTACTGGTTTATCATTCGCCGCTCCCTGCGCCAGGAGACCGGGTTCCGGCTCTCGGGCATCAGCGCCACAACGCAGAAGAAACTAAGGACACGAAATGGGCCTGCTCGACATCATCACGGGCAAATACGTCGACCCCACTCACTTCAAGAGTGTGCACGAGGGCGGCAACATCATCACGACCACCGTGGACGCGGTCGTGAACTGGGGCCGCAAGTCCTCGATCTGGCCCTTCCCCTTCGGAACCGCCTGCTGCGCCATTGAATTCATGGCCTTTACGGGCTCCCACTACGACGTGGCCCGTTTCGGCTCCGAGGTCCTCCGGTTCTCTCCCCGCCAGGCCGATCTCCTTCTCATCGCCGGCACCGTGGTCGACAAGATGGGTCCCATCCTGAAGACGATCTACGACCAGATGCCCGAGCCCAAGTGGGTGGTGTCCATGGGGGTCTGCGCCTGCTCCGGCGGCTTCTACCGCAGCTATCACACCATGCAGGGCGTCGACGAGATCATCCCCGTCGACGTCTACGTTCCGGGCTGCCCGCCAACCCCGGAAGCGCTCCTCGCCGCCCTCATGAAGATCCAGGAACGGATCCAGAAGGGCGAGCAGGCGAAGAGCGCCCAGGGAGCCCACCGCGTCGGGGCCCGCGCTGAGGGAGCGAACGATCGCCGCGAGCGGCGTCACGCCTGGGCCGCGGACGACGCGGCCCGCGCCGCCTCTGGCCTCGAGCCGCGCGGCCGGATCCACTTCAAGCTCACCGAAGAGCGCGACGAACCCGGGAGCGGCTCGCACCATGCCTAGCATGCAAGCCCTCGAGCGCGACCAGGCGCTCACCAAGCCCGCATACCGGATCCTCTCGGAGAAGTTCGGCGAGAAGGTTTCAAGGGTCACGGAGTACCGCGGGGACCTCGCGATCACGGTGGATCGCGCCGCGTGGAAGGAAGCGGCGCGGACGCTGCGCGACCATCCGGAACTGGACTACAAGCTCTTCCTCGACCTGTGCGGGGTCGACTACCTCAACGACGAGTCACGGCCCGATCGTTTCGAAGTGGCGCTTCACCTCTACTCGGTCACCCACAAACACCACATCCGCCTGAAGACCGCGGTTCCCGAGAAGAACCCCACCTGCGATTCGCTCACCGACATCTACAAAGGCGCCAACTGGTTCGAGCGCGAGGCCTTCGACCTGTACGGCATCGCTTTCCTCGGCCACCCGAACCTCACCCGCATCCTGACCCACGACGACTTCGTGGGCCATGCCATGCGCAAGGATTTCCCCACAGGTAAGCGGTTCGTGAGCAAGAAGCCGAAGGAATGGCTCCTTCACGTCCCCAAGGGCTCCGAGCATCTGGTCCTCAACGTGGGGCCCTCCCACCCGGCCATGCACGGCACCTTCCGCGTGCAGGTTCTCCTCGACGGCGAGACCATCAGAGATGCGGCGGCGGAGATCGGCTATCTGCACCGCAATTTCGAGAAGATGGCGGAAGAGCGCACGTACTGGCAGATCATTCCCTACACCGACCGCCTGAACTACTGCTCGGCGTTCATCAACGGCCACGGCTGGGCGCTCGCGGTGGAGAAACTCCTGGGCGTCGCCGCGCCGGCGCGGGCCGAAGCGATCCGCGTGATCCTCTCCGAGTTCTCGCGCATCATGGACCACCTCGTCTGCATCTCGACGAACGTGGTCGACCTCGGCGCCATCACCCCCTTCTTCGTGGTCTTCCGCGCCCGCGAAGAGATCTACGATCTCCTCGACTCGGTCTGCGGCGCGCGCCTCACCGTGAGCTACGTCCGCATCGGCGGGGTGGCCCAGGACGTGCCCGACGACTTCGACGCCCGCTGCCGGAAGACGCTCGGGTGGATCCGCGAAGTCGCGGACCAGATGGAGAACCTCCTCACCCGGAACAAGATCTTCGCGGACCGGTTCAAGGATGTGGGTGTGATGTCGAAGGAAGACGCCCTCTCCTACGGCTGGGTGGGCCCGTGCCTGCGCGGCTCCGGCGTCGGCTACGACATCCGCAAGGATCATCCCTACTCGGGTTACGACCAGTACGACTTCGACGTGCCCGTGGGCACGGTGGGCGACTGCTACGACCGCTACCTCGTGCGCGTGGAGGAGATCAAGCAGAGTGCCCGGATCATCGAGCAGGCTCTGGCGAAGCTTCCCAAGGGGGACTTCATCACCCACGACCGCAAGGTGGCCCTGCCGCCCAAATCCGAGGTGTACTCGAACATCGAGTCGCTGATGAACCACTTCAAGCTGGTCTATGACGGCATCCTGGCCGAGCCGGGCGAGGTCTACGGGTACTGCGAAGGCGCCAACGGCGAACTGGGCTACTACATCGTGAGCGAAGGGAAGAAGTACCCGACGCGCGTCAAGGTGCGCCCGCCCTGCTACAACATCTACCAGGCCTATCCCGAGATGATCAAGGGAACCATGATCGCGGACGCGGTGGCCATGATCGGCGGTCTCAACGTCGTCGCTGGCGAGCTGGATCGGTAGGAAGAAATGCCAAAGGTCACGATTGACGGTAAAGAAATCGAAGTAGCACAGGGCACGTCCGTCATCCAGGCGGCGGAGCTCGCGGGCGTGCGGGTTCCGCGCTTCTGCTACCACGATGACCTGCCGGTCGACGGCAACTGCCGCATGTGCATGGTGGAGATCGAGAAGTTCCCGAAGCTCCAGATCGCCTGCGGCACCCCGGTCACCGACGGCATGGTCGTGAAGACCCAGGTCACGAGTCCGAAGGCCAAGGAAGCCCAGAAGAACACCCTCGAGTTCCTGCTCGTGAACCATCCGATCGACTGCCCGGTGTGCGATCAGGCGGGCGAGTGCTACCTGCAGGACCAGTACATGGACAACGGTCTCCATGACTCGCGCACGGTGCTCGAAGAGAAGATCCACAAGCGCAAGGTCGTGGATATCGGCCCGATCATGCTCGACGCCGAGCGGTGCGTGGTGTGCTCGCGCTGTATCCGCTACGAGCGCGAGGTCACGAAGACGAACCTGCTCGAATTCGTGAACCGCGGCGGCTCCACTCAGATCTCCACTTACAACGGCGGCCCGATCACCCACGAATACGCGGGCAACCTCGTCGACGTCTGCCCGGTGGGGGCACTCCTCTCCAAGGACTTCCGGTTCAAGATGCGGGTCTGGTTCCTCAAGGAAACCGATTCGATCTGCCCCGGGTGCTCCACCGGCTGCAACATCACGATCGACCACCGTGACGGCGAGGCGTATCGCATCCGCCCGCGCCGCAACGTCGAGGTCAACAAGTCGTGGATCTGCGATCCCGGCCGCGATCTCTACAAGATCATCGGAACCGGCCGGGTCACCACCGCGCATCGCGCGGGCGGGGCGGTTGTGGCCCAGTCCGACCTGATCGACGAGGTGGTGTCGAAGCTTCAGTCGGCGGGTCCTTCCTCCGCGTTCCTCGCCACCCCTCGCGCGAGCAACGAAGACGCCTACGCGTTCAAGAAGCTCGCGGAATCGGTGGGCGGAAGGCTCGATTTCCGGGTCGGAAACCCGCAGGACAAGGTGGCCGTGCGCAAGGACCAGATCCTCCAGCGCGAAGACCGGCATCCCAACACGCAAGGCCTCCTCAATCTCGGCCTCGGCGTGACCGGAGTCGATGCGCTTCTTGCCGACTGCAAGGCGGGGAAGGTCCAGGTTCTCGTGTTGCAGGACGGCGGCCTGCTGCGTGAAGCGGCGGTCGCCGAGGCCGCGAAGAACGTGGCCTACGTGGTGGCGATCGCCACCCACCAGGGGCCGCACCTTGCCGCCGCCCACGCGGTGATTCCGGCCGCGGTGTGGGCCGAGACCGACGGCACCTTCACCAACTTCGATCAGCGCGTCCAGCGCTTCAAGCGCGCATTCGACCCGCCGGGCGACGCGAAGCCGCGGTGGGAAATCGCCCTCGACCTGCTCACCCGGCTCGGCAAGCCTGTGAATGCCGCCACCGCCGCGGATGTGTTCGTGGAGATGGCGGTCGAGACGAAGGCGTATGCCGATCTCACGCACCGGAGCCTCGGGCCCAAGGGCCGCGCCGCGGCTCAGGCCTCGGCCTAGGGGAACGAAGAAACCATGGCCACAAGCGTCATCACCGTCAATCGCGACACCCGGCCCGGCTACTACCCGATCTTCTACGGGATGTGGCTCACCCTGCGCAACATGCTCGAGACCCTCTTCGTGAAGGGCCGCTCCGCCACCATCGAGTACCCGGAGAAGAAGCGCAACATCTCCACCCGCTACCGCGGCGTCCATCTCCTCACCGCCCGCGAGGACGGGACACCCAAGTGCGTGGCCTGCTACATGTGCGCGACGGTGTGCCCGGCCGAGTGCATCTACATCGAAGCCGGCGAACGCCCCGAGAAGAAGATCGAGAAGTACCCCACGCGCTTCGAGATCGATCTGCTCCGCTGCGTCTACTGCGGCTTTTGCGTCGACGCCTGCCCGGAGGAGGCGATCCTCATGAGCCGCGAGAACGACCTCGTGGGCACCTCGCGGGCCGAGCTCGTCATCGACCGCGAGAACCTCATGCACCGCGGCAAGCTCGCCGAGGTGGGAACCGGCTACCGGCCCGTCGATCACGATGTCCGCCGCCCGGTGCGCGTCGCCGCCCTCGAACGCCTGAAGTCCGAGCACGGCATCGTGCCGGGCATGCCGAACCGTTCCTGAGCCCCTTCGATCGCGGCCTGCTCGCGTCATTCAAGGGGCCGAATCGCCTCCCGGTTGGGGGCTGTCGACGAGGGGAGACTACAATCGCAGCATCCCCATCGTATGGTGAATCCCTGTGGACGGCAGGGTTCCGACCCAGCGCCGACGCTGGCGCCTAGAAACCACTAAATAGGAGAGTTCAACCCCATGTTCCGCAAACTTCTCGTCGCGGCGGTGGCGCTTCTGGTTTCGACCAGTGCGTTCGCTCAGTCGCAAGCCCAGAACGGCCTCATCGAAGGCTCGGTCAAGGACTCGTCAGGAGGCGTTCTTCCGGGCGTCTCCGTGGTCGTGACCAACGTCTCCACAGGTGAGACCAAGACCTTTGTGACGGACTCCCTGGGCAAGTACCGCGCTCCCCTTCTGTCGCTCGGCGCCTACAAAGTCCGCGTCGAGCTGTCCGGCTTCAAGTCGTATGAGCGCGCGGGCTTCTCCCTCTCGGCGGGCGACACCATGGTCGTGAACGCCGTCCTGGAGACGGGCGTTCTGACCGAGACCGTGACGGTCACCGGGGAAGCGCCCATCGCGAGCCCGGGAAAGGTCGACATCGGCCGGACGATCTCCGAAGGGGAGGTCAAGAATCTGCCGCTGGTTTCGCGAAATCCCTACAACTTCGCCTTCCTGCAGCCGAACGTCACCGGATACGAAAACAACGAGTTCGGCGCCGCCCGCATCAACGGGAACGGCTCCCAGATGCACGTCAACTATCAGCTGGACGGCAACACCAACACCGAGAAGGACCGGGCCGGCCTGCGGCTTCTGCCGGTTTCCGAGATCGTGGTGAAGGAGGTCAAGGTCGTGACCAGCGGCTTCGCCCCCGAGTTCGGGCAGACCACCGGCATGGTCTACAACGCCATCACGCCGTCCGGAACGAACGCGTTGACCGGAACCGCGAGCTTCAGATTCCGCCGGAAGAACTTCTCGAACACGCCCTTCTACTTCACGGGCACTCAGAAGCCCGACACTCACGTCAACAACTACAACTTCACCCTGGGCGGTCCGATCAAGAAGGACAAGACCCACTTCTACGTCGGCTACGAGTTCGTGGACCGCGACCTCTCGGCCGACCGTCTGATCAACCAGTCGGTGGTCGACAACTACGCCGCGGTCGGGCTCACCAAGGACCAGGCGGTGGGCGCGGGCGTGATGCCTGCGACCCAGAAGGTCCATTTCGCCATCGCCAAGATCGACCACCAGTTCAACGCCTCGCACAAGCTCTCGCTGCGCGAGTTCTGGTTCAAGAACGACTCTCCCTACAACGTGGGCGGGGGCGCCACCACCATTCAGCGCGCCACCGACTTCAACGACAAGATGAACACCGCTTCGGCCCAGCTCATCTCCCAGTTCGGGGGCAGCCGCCTCAACGAGCTGCGCGTGCAGTACGCCCAGCGCGACCAGTCCCGGGTGGCGAGCGATTCGTCGGTGACGGGGCCCGCCATCAACATCACGGGCGCCCAGGCCATCAGCTTCGGTTCTCCGCTTGACGGCACGGCGAGCGCGGGCTTCATCTTCAACACCAAGATCTTCCAGGTGGTGAACAACTTCTCGTGGACGGTCGGCAAGCACTCCATGAAGGCGGGCGTCGACTTCCAGCACATCGCGGACACGCGTCAGAACACGCTGCGCGCGATCTACAGCTTCACCTCCGTGGCCTCCTATCTCGCGGCCAAGAACGGCACCAACCCGCGAGGGTACTCCTCTTATACCCAGGACCTGGGCGACCCCACCGCGAAGTACAGCAGCAACTTCATTGGCCTGTTCGTGCAGGACGACGTGTGGCTTTCCTCACGGCTCAAGCTCCTCTATGGCATCCGCTACGATCTCTTCGATGTGCCGAAGTCGAGAGTCTTCGCGGCGAATCCTCTCTCCACGGAATTCAAGGACGACAAGAACAACCTCGCCGCGCGGGTCGGGTTCTCCTGGTCTCTCGACGCGGAGAACCGTACTGTGCTGCGCGCTTCGTCGGGCATCATGTATGAGCCGCCCCAGCTGAACATGTACGAGGACGCCATCCTCCGCAACGGCGATCCCAAGTCCTACACCTTCACGGGCGGCCCCACGGTCTCGGGCGCTCCCGCCTTCCCGGCCACCATCGGCGGGGCCACCGTGCCCAAGCAGGGCATTGCCGCGGTCGCCCTCGATTTCAAGACCCAGTGGGCACTGCTCTCCAACATCCAGATCGAGCGCGCGCTCAGCGACGACATTTCCGCGAGCATCGGCTACATCAACTCCATCGGCCGCAACATGCCGCTCGTTCTCGACACGAACCTGACCGCGACCACCGCGACCCTGAGCGACGGCCGTCCCATCTATTCTTCCACGCGGCCCAACACCCAGTTCAACGCGATCGACGTGGCCCAGTCCATCGGCGAGGGCACCTACAACGCCCTCACTGTCACCTTGCAGAAGCGGATGCGCCACGGCTGGCAGATGCAGGCGAACTACACACTCGCGAAGAGCACCGACAACGCGCCCTTCCCGTCCTACGTGCTCGCTACCGGAGACGATCGCATCTCCGATCCCTCCAGCATCGACCGTGACAAGGGCGTGGCTCCGTTCAACCAGACCCATACCTTCGCTCTTTCCACCCTGCTCCAGCCGAAGATCGAAGGCTCGCTTGCCCCCATCATCAACAACAACCAGCTGGGCATCATCGTCCAGGCGAACAGCGGGCTGCCCTTCAACATTCGCACCAACCGCGACCTCAACAATGACGGCAATGCCGCCAATGACCGCCCGCTCGGCATCGGGCGCAACACCGGCCGCCTGGGGCGCGTGTTCAACGTGGATGCCCGCTACGTCCGCTTCATCAACTTCGGCAAGCGCCGCCTGGAGATCTTCGGAGAGGCGAAGAACGTGTTCAACAACGAGAACGTCTCCGGCGTGAACCGCGTGGTTGCGACGGACGCGCTCGGCAATCCGACCACGGCTATCCCGTCGAAGATCATCCTCTGCGGCAGCCCCGCGGTGACGCCCTGCGCGACCTCCGCTTACGACCAGCGGAGCATGCAGGTCGGCGCCAAGATCACGTTCTAGGTCGCCGCGCCGTATCCTGGCCCGCCCCTCGAAAGGGGGCGGGCTTTTTCTTTGCCGCGCGTATGCGGGCGGCTATCGCGCCATGAGGTAGTGTCGCAGAAACGCGGTGGTGCGCATCCATGCGTCGTTCGCCGCGTCCCGTCGATAGCCCTTCCAGGGATTGTTGGGGTTGGCGAAGGCGTGAGGGGCGCCCGGGTAGACTTTGAGGTCGAAGGTCCTTCCGGCCTTCTTCACCACCGCCTCGAACGCCTTGGCCTGAGCCGGTGAAGGCCCTTCATCATCGCCGCCGAAGTTGCCCAGCATGGGGGCGCGGATCTTCGCGATGGAGATGGGGTCGGTCGGCGGCGCGCCGTAGTAGATGACCGCGGCGGCCAGCGTAGGCTCTTCGATGGCCAGGGTGAAGGCGTTCCGGCCTCCCATGCAGAACCCGAGAGCGGCCATCCTCGTTCTCACCACATCCTTGCGGGCAGCGAGCCAGGCGAAGGCCGCTTTCATGTCGCGCGTCTGGCGGTCGATGGGTGTGCCCATCATCAGCTGGTGAGCTTCCTCCTGGCTCGCGGTGACCTTGCCTCGGTAGAGATCCAGGGCGAGCGCTGCGTAGCCTTCCTTCGAGAGCGCTCGCGCCTGGTCCTTGATCCAGGCGTCGAGTCCCCACCACTCGTGCAGCACGATCACCGCGGGGAAGGGGCCCGGGCCATCCGGCTTGACGAGGAAGGCCGAGACGTTCTCGGGGCCTGACCTGAAGGTGACGGTTTCCTCGGAGGCCGTGGAGATCGAGGCGGCGAGGAACAACGAAACGAGCGCGGGGATGCGTGTCATGGGGTTCTCCTGTGGCTTGTCGGATGCGGCCCTTTGGGGGCTTCGCCTGGAGAAGGAAATTACCTCAGGAGCTACTTCTTCCCGGGAGTGAGGACCAGGAGAACCTGGCCGCCGCCCGGTCGCACGTTCTCTTCGGTCGCCACGGGGTCTTGCGGGTCCTTGCTCAAGGGGTCGCCGTCGCGGTCGATGCGCGCATCGATGCGGACGAGTCCGGGGAGGCCCTCGCCGGCCATGGAGTCCTTCTCCGAGATCGTGACCGTGATGGGGAAGTCGACGGCGGGCACTCGCTTCACTGCGGAGGGAGGGCCGCTCTCGAGACCGGCCTCGCGTACGATCACGAAGAGGATGGCGCCCTGGGGCACGCTGACGCCCTTGGGAAGGTCTACCACGACCACGAGCTGCGCGGAGGAAGACGACGAGGAAGCCGCGGCCGGCCCCGCGCCCTCGCCCATGGCGGGCGGCGCGACTTCGGGATGGTCCGCAGGGACCTCGGCATTCTGATCGCTGGGCGGTGCGGAGATCTGCGCGAATACCTGTGCGAGCTGCTCCTTGTCCTCGGGGAACTGCTTCTGCCCGGCTTGAATCGCCTCTTCGGCGCCCTTGCGGTTTCCGAGCTGGAGGCGGGCGATGGCGAGGTGGATGTACGCGTCCTCGATCCCGGGGTTCTTCCGGATCACTTCGACCAGCATGGTCTCGGCCTGGGGCGCCTGCCCCATCGCCACCCGGACCAGCGCCTGGTAGGTGAGCGCGTAGGGGTTTCCGGGCTCGATTTCGAGCACCGCCTTGGTCTGATCGAAGACCTGCATGAGATCCCGCCGCTGCAGGTAGGCGCGGATCAATTCGATCCGTTGTGCGATATCGGTGGGCGCCTTGCGCACCGCCTCTTCGAGCGCCTTGAGGTTCGCGTCATCCGCGGCCGACGTCTGGGGGGCTTCCGCTGCCGCTCCCATGCCGTTGCCACCCGTGGGCGATCCGCCCGACGAACGCTCCGTGGACCCCTGCGAGGCCAGGAAGAAGAGGCCTCCCAGGACGCCCATGGTGAGCACGCCGTAGGCAAAGCCGGCCCACGCTGATGTCGGTCGCGGGAGGGCGGCGGGGGTCGGAGAGGCTTCGACCGCCGCCTCGGGCGCTTTCGGGGAGGTCTGGCCGGGACCCTTACCCGTCTCCATCTCCCGCAGGACCAGCGCGGCTTCGATCTCGATCGCGGATTTCTCCTCGGGGCTCACCCCCTCGGCCAGCCTCCGGATCAGCGCGTCATATCGACGCTGGAGGTCGGAATCGTGAGACGACGCGGAGGTGGCCGTCGTCACGGGAGTCGACTGGCGCCGCGCGCGCGCGGCCACCATCACAGCCCCGGCGACCGCGCCGAGAGCGAGCACGACAAGGGGTGGTGTCCAGCTGAAATCGGCGGCCAAAGGCTCTCTCCTATTGCGACGATGTTCCCGAATCGCGCCGGATGCGCTCGAGGTACTTCGCGAGTTCGGGGTCCACGTCCTTGGGCGCCGGGGCGGCTTGCGGGCCTTCCGGCGCCGCCGAGGGAACGGGCGCATTGGCCTTGCGGAACACGAAGAACGCGCCCCCCAGAAGCACCACTCCCGGCAGGATCCACAGCATCACGTTGAGGCCGCGCAGCGGCGGCTCGAGGCGCACGAATTCGCCGTAGCTCCGCTCGAAGTAGGTCATGACCTGTTCTTCGCTGTAGCCCTTGGTCACGAGATCGCGAACCTGCGCGCGCATCTTGGTGGCCATGCCGGAGGGAGAGTCGGCGATGGACACGCCCTGACAGACCGGGCACCGCAACTTCGTCGCGACATCGGCGGCGAGCTCGTTGATCGCGGATTCGGAGAGCGATCCGCCCGCGGGTCGCCCCAGCACGGCGACCACATCCGCGTCGAGGCCGGGGCCGCTGTCCGGACTGCCCAGGATCGACCGGGTTTCGGCACTCAGGCCCTGACCCGCTTCCTGGGCTTGGGCTCTGAGAAGGGAGGGTGCGGCGATGAGCCCCGCGAGGAGAGCGGCCCGGAGCTGTGTCGAAGAAGGGAGCCGCAGGTTCATGGAAGTCATCTCCGAGCGAGAGCGAGCCTCTGTCGAAGGGTGTCGCCGTCGAGCGGCCCCACGTACTTCTCGACGATCTTGCCCTGCGAATCGATGAAGAAGGTCTCGGGCACGCCGTAGACCCCGAAGGCGATGGACGCCTTGCCGTCATCGTCGGCATACGAGGGGTACGCGGCCCCGCGCTGAGCCAGGAACCCGCGCGCATTCTCCGCGGTGTCCTCGTAGACCACGCCCAGGAACGCCACGTCGGGATTGGCGCGCGCTCCGGCACTGAGGGCGGCGTGTTCCTGGACGCAGGGGATGCACCAGGTGGCCCAGAAGTTCACGACCACCGGCCGCCCCTTCAGGGACGACAGTTGAACCGAACCGCCGCCCGCCAGTTCCATCAGGCGCACGTCCGGCGCCGGCTTGTCGATGAGCGGCGAGGAGATGGAGGTCGGGTCGCGGTGGATGTTCACCAGGAGAAGCCCGATCAGGGGCACGGTGACCGCGAGGCCGACAGCGAGCACGCCCTTGTTCATGGTCTGAGGCTCAGCGCACCGGCTCGGGTTGGAGGTCCCGGGTGGCTTCCACCGCCTGCCCCACCCGCGCGGAAGAGAACAGGGCGAGGAGACCGCCGATGGCCATGATGACGGTGGCGATCCACAACCAGCTCACCAGGGGGTTGATGAGGACGAGAAGCCCGACGGTGCCGGTCTGCTCGTCGATGTTCATGGCCGAGAGGTAGAGATCCTCCACGAGCCCGGTACGAACGTCGGGCGTGCCGATGGATTCGCGCCTCGTCGCGTACTGATTCATCATGGGCCGCAGGGCGCCCAGATCCCGCCCGTCCTTCTTCACGCCGATGCGGGCGATCACCGAGGTCCGATTGGGCTCCTCCGCGTGCTCGATCCCTTCGAAGGTGAGGCTGTAGCGGCCGAGAGTCATGCTCTCACCCTGCTTGAGATTCTGTTCGAGCGACCTGCCGCTCGTGCTCGACACCGCGATCGCGATGAACGCGGTCACCGCCCCCGCGTGAGCCACGTAGGCGGCCATGCGCCGCCGCCCCGGGCCGAACAGGTCCTGGGCGAGCGCCTTGAGGAATCCGTCCGTCCGGAACTTCATCCGCGTCCGGGCCGGGCGCAAAGCCTCGAAGAGCGTGACCCAGGCCGTGTAACCCGCGAAGAACAGAGTGATGAGCGTCCACGGCGTCCGGATGCCGTAAGCGAGCGCGGCGGCGAGGAAGGCGAAGCCGAGGCCCATGGGCGGCAGGAGCCGCCGCTTCAATTCCTCACGCGAACTCGACCCCCAGGGCAGCGCCGGGCCCACGCCCATCACGAACAGGATCAAGGCGCCGATGGGAATAGTCATGCGGTCGAAGTAGGGACGGCCCACGCTCATCTGTACCTTGCGCACAGCCTCGACGATCAGGGGGAACACCGTGCCGATGAGCACCGTGAAGGTGAAGAGGACGAACAGCAGGTTCTGGGCGAGGAAGGCGGTGTCGCGGGACGCGCCGCGGTCGAGCTCGTGGTCGGGCTTCAGCAGGTCCACCCGGATGCCGAGGAGCAGGACGCTCGCGATGGTGGCCGTGGCGAGGAAGGCGAGGATGGTGGGTCCGATCTCGCTCTGGCTGAAGGCGTGAACCGAATTGAAGATGCCGGAGCGCGTCATGAACGTGCCGAGGATGGTGAGCAGGAAGCTCGCGATCACGAGGCTCAGGGTCCAGCCCTTGAGCACGCCCCGACGCTCCGTGAGGATGGCGGAATGCACGGCCGCGGTCCCCGTCAGCCACGGCAGCAGGGAGGCGTTTTCCACGGGGTCCCAGGCCCAATACCCGCCCCAGCCCAGGACTTCATAGGCCCACCAGCCGCCCAGCACCACGGCAACCGTGAGGAAAGTCCAGGGCGCCAGCATGGAGGTGCGAAGGGTGCCAAGGAGCGTCGGGGAGAGCCGTCCGGTGATGAGAGCCGCGAGTGCGATGCCGAAGGGAATGGTCATGCCCACGTAGCCGCCGTAGAGGAAAGGCGGGTGGATGGCCATGAGAACGTGGTTCTGCAGCAGCGGATTCGGACCCGGCCCGTCGCTTGGCACATCGACCACGGTTCCGAAGGGCTGCGCCGGCCCCGCGATCAGAAAAGCGAAGAAGGTCGCGCAGACGAGCCAGGAACCGATCGCCGCCGGTTTCGCCCACCCGTGCGCGTCGGTCAGGCTCCGGGTGGCCACTGCGATATAGATGGCGAGCACGCCGCCCCAGAACAGGATGGAGCCCTCGAGGGACGACCACAGGCTCACCACCTTCACCCAGGTGGGGAGGCTGATCGAGCCCACCTGCGCCACGTACGAGATGGAGAAGTCGTTCCGGAGCAGCCCCGCCACCATCCACAGGTTTGCGAGGAACATGGCGAGCGAGAAGCCGTAGGCCGCGCGGACGGCAATGGTCGTGAGGTCAGCGCGCTTCTTCGACAAGGCGGCGAAAGCCGCGACGGCGCCGCCGGAGGCGCAGAGCAAAGACAGGAGGACAAGCCCCCGACCGATCGACGCTGTCATGACGAGAGCCCGCCCTTACTTCTTGTCGGAAGGGGCGAGGCCCTCCGTGGATTCCATGAGCTTCTTCAGGTTCACCGCGGCGGGATCGTTCGGCGCCCGGTATTCGTTTCCGTGCGAAACCATGAGGCGGTGCGATTCGAAGACGCCGTCGCGCGCCACCGTTCCCTCGACCACGACTCCGATGCCTTCGCGGAACATCTGGGGCGGGACGGAGGTGCACCGCACGGGGAGGGACTTCTTGCCGTCGGTGACGGTGAAGCTCATGTTCGAGCCCTCTCCCTTCTTGATCGAGCCCGCCTCGACGAGCCCGCCCAGGCGGATGGAAGCGCCCTGGGCCTTGGGCCCGGCGGCGAGGACCTCGGTGGGCCCCCAGTAGTACACGAGGTTGTTGCCGATGCCTCCAACCACGAAGTAGAGGAGAGTCCCCGCGAATGCGCAAGCACCCAGAGCCAGAGCCACTCGCTTCTTGCCGTCGTTTGAACTCATGACTTTGTCTCCTTGATGGCGGAACGTGACGCATTGTCCCTGCGGAGGACCGAATACGCATAGCCCGCGTACACAATCGCGGAAATGATGTAGACCGCGATCACGTATTCCCAGCCGCCGACGATTTCGCCGTTCATTGAGCCGCCCCTCCGTTCCCGGGTTCATCGAGCGGCGGCGGTTCCGACCCCGCCTCCCGCAGCCTCGCCACCGTCTCCGCGCGAAGCTGGATCAGGCCGGCCATCAGGATGAGGACGGCGATCGCATTCACCCGCAGAGGCCAGACGAAGGCCGCCGAGACCGTCGACGGCGACGACTGGATCTGGTGCAGGGAGTTCCAGAACCGGACCGAGAAGTACACCAGAGGCACGTCGGCGGCGGCCACGATGGTGGCGACCGCGGTCACCATGGCGCGGCGTCGCGGCTCCTTGAGCGAGGTGCGAAGGGCCAGAATGCCCGCGAAGGCGAAGACCAGGATCGCCGTGGTGGTGAGCCGGGGATCCCAGTTCCACCAGACCCCCCAGGTGGGCCGCGCCCAGATGGAGCCCTGGATGGTGAGGAGGGCGGAGAGCACGACCCCCGCCTCCATCGAGGCCTCCAGCCGGTCGTCCCACATCAGGTCGCCCTTGACCAGGTACATGATCGCGCACACGAAGGCGGCGGTCAGGAGCAACAAACCGTTCCATGCGGTGGGGACGTGGATGTAGAAAATCCGGTACACGTCGCCCATGAAGACCTCCGCGGGGGCGAAGAGCAGCCCCCAGAGGCATCCTGCGGCCAGAAGGACACCACCGACCGTTACGAGGGTTCTTGGCTTCATCGTTACCAACGAAGCCTATCAAGTCCGGACGGCTCAAATGAATGAGCCATTTGAATTAAGCGCCCGAAGGGGGGCTAGTCCACCGCCCGCGAATAAAGTGCGCCGTCCAGAAGCCAGTGCAGAAGGGCAAAAATTGCGAGCAGGGAATTCCATGCGCTCGCCTGTCCCATGGCATCGCCGAACGTCAGCAGCAGCGTCGACTGCACGACGGTAATCAGGACGGGAACCACGAGCGGGAACATCATCACGGGCAGGAGCAGGTGCCGCTTGTCGCTCTCCGAAACGATCGCGGTGAAGAGCGTGCCCGGCGCCGAGAGCGAAAGCGTCCCCAGGGCGAGAATCAGGAGCCCCCCGCCGAGCGACGGGCCCACGCCGAAAAGCGCAGCCGAGATCGGGGTGAGAAGGATCCCGACCACGAAGAGGCCGAAGAAGTTCACGAGGGCCTTGGAGTAGAAGAACGCGGTGGGGGATGTGCCGAGGAGGATGAGCGCTCTCTGGCCGCCCTCCCGCTGCTCGGTCTCGAAAGAATCCGAGAGGAACAGGGTCGATCCCATGAAAAGGCCCATCCAGAACGCGGCGGCGCCCCTCTGCCCGAGGCTTATGGGCGTCGCCTCGCCCGAGAGGCTCGCCATCAGCATGATGATGGCCCCGAGCGCGAAGGCGGAAAGAAAGCCGCCACGCTTGCGCAGCAGGATGCGCAAGTCCTTGACGATGAGGGCGCGAAAGGCAGTCACGCCGGAACGCCCGCGTGCGCATGGTGGGTCGGTCGCCCGCCCACGAGGACGACTTCCAGGTCCCCCAGGCCATGAAAGCGGTCGTCCGCGTGGGTGGCACAGACGATGGCCGCACCCCGAGCCTTCCATTCCGCGATGAACTCCTGCAGCAGCCGCAGTCCGGCCGCGTCGAGATGGGTCTCCGGTTCGTCGAGGAGAATCAGGTCCCGTTGCAGCAGGGCGAGCCGGGCGAGGGCGAAACGCTGCTTCATGCCCGAAGAGAACGAGTCGAGAGGTGTGTTCTGCTTGGATCCGAGCCCGACCCGGCGCAGCACCGCGTCGATGGCGTCCGCGTCCCGGCCGAGGTTCAGAACCGCGTTCGCCAGGGTCAGATTCTCGTGAGCGGTGAGGCCCCCGTAGAAGCCGGGGGGCTGATTCAGGGACGCCACCAGTCCGCGCACGGCTTCGCGGCCGGACACGATGTCTATGCCGAGGACGGTGGCGCGCCCGAAGTCGGGAACGAGCGCTGTGGACAGGCAGCGAAGCAGCGTCGTCTTTCCCGATCCGTTGTTTCCGGTGAGCAGGGCCAGCTGGCCCCGTTCCAGCGTGAAACTGGCCCGCGCCAGGGCCCATTCCGCGCCAAATTTCTTCGAGAGGTTCTCCACGAAGACGAACGGCCCACCCCTTTTAGACGATTCCGTCACCATTCAGGGGAGCCTTGTATCGTCCCCGGGCCGCCGCAGTCAACTCCCTTTCCTGCGTGTTACACTCGGGCAATGTCTGTGTTGCGCTTGATCCCCCTGAAGGGAGAAGCCATCGTGGTGGACGCCGATGAGGCTCTCGTCGGGCGTGAGGCGAACTGCAACGTAGTTGTCTCCCACCCCTCGGTCTCCAGGCGGCATGCCCTCATCAAGAGGAAGCAGGACGTCTTCTTCGTGGTCGACCAGGGCAGCGCGAACGGCACGTTCGTCGACTCCAAGCGGATCGTCGACGCCACCTTGAAGGACGGCTGCGTTCTTCGTTTCGGCTCGGCGTCCTTCAAGGTCGAGGTCAGGGACGAGCTCCCGGTGGAGTCGATCGCCGAGGACGAGCTCGTGGTCGCCCAGACCATGGTGGGGAACGTCTCCCAGCAGAGCTTCTCGGCCACCGTGCTCGAGGGAAACACGCTCACGGACGACATGGCGACGCCACACTACGGCACCGACGTACGCCCCGTCCAGGAAGCGGCGATGCCGACCGTTCAAAGCCCGGTGATCAAGCCTCCCAAGCCGCCCGAGCCCCGGCCCGAGCCCCGGCCCGAGCCATCCCGTGCTCCTCGTCCGGCGCCTGCTCCCGAGCCGCCTGCTCCCGTGCCCGTCGCAGCGGCGCCCGCGCCTGCGCCCGCCGCGCCAAATCGAGGCCCCGCCTTCTGGCTGATGATCGGCGCTTCCGCCCTTGCCCTGCTCTTCGTGGGCGCGGCCCTGGGCCTCGCGGCCGCATTCATCGCCAAACGAATGGGCTGGCTCTGATCCGCCCTCGTCGCGCCCCGCGGTTTCCCGGAAGTCCATGTCGGAGATGACCCCCACGGGCCTCGAGCCGGTCGAGGTTCGTCATCATCGATCGAGGCGCGTCCTCGCCATCGACTGGTCGGACGGGCACCGGTCCGAATTCGCGCTCGATTACCTTCGAAGCTGGTGCCCCTGCGCCGGATGCCAGGGCCACGCGCCGGTTCCTCGCTATCTCGACCTCGTGGGACAGTCCCTCGCCGGCATCGAGTCGGTGGGGAACTACGCCCTGATGTTTCGCTGGAGCGACGGTCACGACACCGGAATCTGGGCGTACCCTCGCTTGAGGGAACTCTGCCCCTGCGAAGCGTGCGGGGGCGAGAAGCGCGAGCTCTAGAGCACGCCTGGGGTCAGGCCTCTACGGCCCGGACCGGAATCAGACGTTCGAACTCCTGGATCAGGGAGAGCGTCGAGGTGTAGAGGTAGCCCGCCTGGAAGATCAGGATGAAGGGAACCGAACCCCAAAGGCCGTGGGTGACCGCGTAGACCGCCATGGCCGCGAAGTAGAAGGCCAGAGACAGCTCCACGTAGGGCACCCAGTTCGTGAGGCCGCGATACCTCTTGAGCCGCCAGTCGTCCGTGGCGGCCAGTACGCCCAGCTTCGGCGTGCGCACGAACTCCGAAGGCTTGCCCATGAGGCCTTCGATGACGGCCCGCGCGTTGTTCACGGACAGGCCGATGCCGAGGGCAAGCACACCGGGCACGTACCTCAGGCGCCGGCGCCAGGAGCTCTCCCCGAAGACCTGGCGCTGGGCGAAGGCGTAGAAGGAACACACGCTGGTGGTGGCTCCCAGGAAGAGCGGCACGTCGATGAGGATCATCTCCACCCAGCCCATGTTGTAGCGGATGACCATGGCGGGGAACATGAGCAGGGACAGGGCCACCATCAGGGGATACGCGAAGTTCGCGGTCAGGTGGAAGGCCGCCTCGGCCTTGATATCCGCGGGCAGGGAGGAGGCGAGAATCCTCGGCAGGAGCTTCAGGCACACCTGGGCGGAGCCCTTCGCCCAGCGCGCCTGCTGGCTCTTGAACGCGTTGATGTCGACCGGAAGCTCGGCCGGCGAGATGAGATCCTCGAGGAAAACGAACTTCCAGCCGCGCATCTGCGCCCGGTAGGACAGGTCCAGATCCTCCGTCAGGGTGTCGTGCTGCCAGCCCCCGGCGTCCTGAATCGCGTTCTTCCGCCAGATGCCCGCGGTGCCGTTGAAGTTGAAGAACCGGCCGCTGCGGTTCCGGCCTCCGTGCTCCATGATGAAGTGGCCATCGAGCATGATGGACTGGAGTTCGGTGAGGAGGGAGTAGCCGCGGTTGACGTGGCCCCAGCGGGCCTGGACCATTCCCACCTTCTCGTCTTCGAAGTGCCCGAGCGCGTTCTCCAGGATGTCCTGGGGAGCAAGGAAGTCGGCGTCGAAGATGAGGACGAATTCGCCCTTGGCGACGCGCAGGCCGTTCTCGAGCGCACCGGCCTTGAAACCCGTCCGGTCGGTGCGATGAATCAGGGAGATGTCGAAGCCCGCGGCCCGGGCTTCCGCAACCGCGGACTCGGCGATCGCCGTGGTCTCGTCGGTGGAGTCGTCGAGGACCTGGATTTCCAGTCGCTCCCTGGGGTAGCGGATTTCCAGGACTGAGGCGATGAGCCGCTCCGCGACATACATCTCGTTGAAGAGGGGCAGCTGCACGGTGACGACCGGCGGGACCCTGCCTTCCGAGAGAGGCTTGAGCGACGCCTTCCGATCCTTGTGGCGGGTGTAGAGATACACCATGACATACCGGTGAATCCCAAAAACGCCCAGGATGACGAGCACCAGGAAGTACGAAAAGAGAACAACGGTTCCGGAGAAAGTCATTATGGCGAAAGGAATGAGTCGGGGCGGCGCTCGAAACCGTCAGTTTCTCTTTTAGGGTCACTTCGAGTCAACTCTTGACCGCCTTGAACCCGCTCACCAACCCGCCCAGCCTGAAGGCTCTCGACTGGGGATCGGTGTGCTCGCTTCTGGTGAAACGGGCCGCCCGTTCCGCGAACCAGGAGGCCTTCGGCGCTTTCCTGCCGGGGGGCGCGGGCCGCGAAGAAGTCGGTCGCTCTCTCGCTCAAGTGGAGCTTCTCCGGATCCTGCTCGACGACGGCCCCCTGCGCTTCACCGGCATTCCTGAAGTCGAAGGCATCTGCGAGGCCCTGAGCATCCAGGGCGAGTACCTCGACGGTCTTGATCTCGTGGCCCTCGCGCGATTCGCGGCCGCCGGGTCCGATCTCGGTCGCGATGTCATGGGCCGCCTCGATCGACGTTCCCTTCCCGTCTCTCGCTTTCCCGCCGAAGCCTCCGATCTCGTCCGCCTGGGCGAACTCTCCTTCGTCCGGTCCGTCGAGCGCGCCATCGGTCCGAAAGGGGAAGTGCGCGACGACGCCTCCCCCGAACTGAGACGGCTGCGCGCCCGCACCAACCGGCTCAAGGAAGATCTGGATCTCGTCTTCGAGAGCTATCTCAGGCAGCCGAACGCCGACGACGTTCTGCAGGACAAGGTCGTCGCCTCCCGAAACGGGCGATCGGTCCTGATGGTCAAGGCCGAGGCCAAACGCTCCTTCGAGGGCGTCGTGCACGGCGCGTCGAGGGCCCAGAAGACCGCCTTCATCGAACCGATCGAAGCGGTGGCGGTCAACAACGAACTGGTGGTCGTATCCGAGGAGGAGCAGGAGGAGATCCGTCAGATCCTGAGACGGCTTTCCGACGAGGCGCGTGAGGATCTTGCCGTGCTGAAACGCGCCGAGTGGATCCTCGGCGTGTGGGACTCGCTTCACGCGCGCGCCCGCCTCGCGCATGACATCGGCGGGAGAACCCCGGTCTTCTCAGAAGACGGCTCCCTGGTGATCGTGCGCGGTGTGCATCCGCTGCTGATGGACACCGTCCGGGCCGACCTGGATCTCGCCCCGAGCGGCCGCGAGCCCGTGCCCCTCGACCTCGAGATCAGCAGCGACCGCAGGATCCTGGTCATCGGCGGGCCCAACACCGGCGGCAAGACGGTGGCGCTCAAGACCGTGGGGCTGCTCTGCCTCATGGCGAGAAGCGGCCTTCCCATCCCCGCGGACGAGGGCACGACTCTGCCCTTCTTCGACTCCATCTTCGCGGAGATCGGCGACGATCAGTCCCTCGGGGCGGGACTCTCCACCTTCTCCGCTCAGGTCGCGGGCATCGCGAGGATGACCATCGGGGAAGGAACGCAGTCGCTCGTGCTTCTCGATGAACTGGGCTCGGGCACCGATCCCCTCGAAGGCGGCGCCCTTGGCGCCGCCATCATCGATGACTTCGCCCGTCGGGGGGCCACCGTCATCGCCACTACGCACAATGCCGACCTGAAGCTGTATGCCCAGGAATCGCCGAACGGGCGCTGTGCGTCTTTCGCCTACGACCCGGCCTCCTTCGCGCCCACCTACAAGCTGATCCTTAATCAGCCCGGCCGCTCCCTCGCCTTCGAGATCGCCAATCGCCTCGGCGTGCCGGCGAGAGTCGTCGAGGACGCGCGGGCCCGGCTGCCCGAGTCGGCGCGAAAGCAGGAGGCGATCCTCGCGGACCTCGCACGCGAGAAGGCGGAGCTCGCTCAGAACCAGGAACGACTCGAGGCCGAACAGCGGAAGGTCCGGGATCTCGAACAGACGCTTTCCGCGCGTCTTTCCCGGATCGAGGACGAGCGCGAGCGGATGCGGGAGGACACACGCAACCGGATCCAGGCGAAGCGTGAGGCCGAGGAGCAGCGGCTCCGCGCTCTCTTCTCGGAGGCCGAGGAGAAACTCAAGGGCGCGAAGACGCCGCGTGCGGTGGTCCGGTTGAGGGGAGAGATCCTGAGTCAGGTGACCCCGGAGGCCGAAACGCGCGCCGCATCCTCCGCCCTCGGTTCGCTCTCCGTGGGCGATTTCGCCGAGGCCCCGGCGCTGGGCTGGCGGGGCCTCGTCACCGCCATCACCGATGCGGACGTCGAGATCGAATCGGGCGGCAAGAGAATCCGGCTCGGCCGCGCTCTGGTCCAGCGCGCGAAGAACCCGAAGGGCCAGAGTGCTCCTCGATGGCCCGCGGAAGCGGCGCGGCCGAAGAGTGGCTCCCCCGAGGCCCGGGCGAATGACGAGACGCCGGCGCAGAGCCAGCTCATGCTGGTGGGGATGCGCGTTGATGAAGCGATGCCTCTGGTTGATAAGTTTCTCGATGATGCCTTTCTCGCCGATGCGCCCAGCGTCCGAATCGTTCACGGCTTCGGACAGGGCCGGCTGCGTGCCGCCGTGCGCGACCTTCTGAAGTCCCACCCCCACGTCACCGGCTTCCGGGACGGCGCTCCCAACGAAGGCGGAGCGGGCGCCACCATCGTGGAGCTGCGACGATGACCATGTTCTCCCCGTCCTTCATGGACGAACTCAAGAGCCGCGCCGACATCGTGAGCGTTGTGTCGGAGCACGTGGTGCTGAAGAAAGTCGGCCGGTCGCACAAGGGTCTGTGCCCGTTCCACAAGGAGAAGTCGCCTTCGTTCACCGTGCGCGCGGATCCGCCTGTCTTTCACTGCTTCGGCTGCGGCGCGGGCGGTGATGTCGTCGAGTTCGTGAAGTTGAAGGAAGGCCTCTCTTTCAAGGACGCGATCGAGTCCCTGGCCCGCCGGTTTGGCGTGACCATCCCTGACTTGCGGGAGGAATCGCCCGAGGATCGTCTCCGGGTGGAGATCGAGCCCGTCCTCGAGGCGGCCGCCGCCCACTTCGAGCACTTCTTCTGGGCCGACGCCGGGCGCCGCGCGCGCGAATATCTGCAGGGCCGAAAGTTCTCGGACAAGACGCTCCGCTTCATCCGCGCGGGCGCCACTCGCGACGCCTGGGAAGACCTGGTGAAGCTGCTCAAGGTGCAGTTCCGCGAGGAACTCATCGAGATGGCGGGCCTCGCCATCCGCGGACAGCGAGGCCTCTACGACCGCTTCCGCAATCGCGCCATGTTCCCGATCCTCTCCGATCGCGGCCGGGTCGTGGCCTTCGGCGCCCGGGCTCTCGATCCCGCCGACGAGCCCAAATACCTGAACTCGCCGGAAGGCCCCGCCTACCAGAAGAGCCGCACGCTCTATGGGCTCAGCTGGGCCAAGGAGGAGATTCGAAAAACCGGCCGCGCCATCGTGATGGAGGGGTACCTCGACGTGGCCCGCTCGATCGAAGCGGGTGTCGCCTCCGCGGTGGCGCCTTGCGGCACCGCTCTCACCTCCCAACAGGCGAGGCTCCTGAAGCGCCTGGCCCCCCGCGCGGTCCTGTGCTTCGACGGTGACGAGGCCGGTGTGAAAGCGACGCGGCGTTCCATCGAGATCTTTCTCGACGAAAAGATGGACGTGCGCGTGGTGGCCCTCGAATCCGGCCACGATCCCGATACCTTCATCCGCGAGCGCGGCCGCGAGCCGTTCCTCGCGAAGATCGAGTCGGCCGAGCCCGCGATCGAGTGGCTGGCCCGGCTCGCCGCCCGGGAGAACGACATCGAGAGCCCCGCCGGGAAGGCCGCGTACATGAATTCCCTTCTGCCCGCGCTGGGGCGGATCGAGAGCGGCGTCGAGCGGGCGGCCTGGATTCCGCGCATCGCGCAGATCGGCAGGATCGATCCCATTGCGGCTTCTGAGGAACTCGCGCGCTCTCTTGGATCGAGGCAGGCCGTGAGTCCCCAGGCCTTCACCCCCGCGATCCGCACGCCCACGGCCGCGCCGAAGCAGGAGCTGACCCGGTCCGAGGTCTGGCTGGTGGCCCTGGCCCTGAAGAGCCTGCCCGATGTCGCGGACGCCTTCGCCGAACTCGAAGGCCTCGACCTTTCCTCCCTGCGCGCCGGTTCCATCCTCACCGCCCTCCTGCGATTCTCCGAGGCAGGCGGCGAAGCGTCGCTCGGCACTCTCCAGGATGCCCTTCCCGACGACGAGGATCGTCGCGTTCTCCGCGAGATCGCGGTCCAGGACCTTGAGGTGGAAGCGGGCTCGGCCCGCTCCTGCGCCATGTCCCTGCGCAAGCTCCTGTTGGAGCGGCGCCTGAGCGAAATCCAGAAGGCCCTGGTGAAGGGTGGGGCCGGCCTGGACATCGATGCCGTCCTGGAGGAGAAAATCCGCATTTCCAGGGAAATCGAGGCGTTGCGGTCGGTGTCCTGAAGGCCAAGTTGGAGAAAGGAGCCTCGGCAGGCGAAAATACAAGGTTCCTGAAGCAGCGGAGCACATAGAAACCGAAAATGGCCCTCACACTCGAAGAGAAGTACGACGAAGTCCGCACCGGCATCACGATGGGCAAGGAGAAGGGCTACCTTCTCTACGAAGAAGTCAACGAGATGCTCCCCACGGACATCCACACGTCCGACGAGCTGGAAGACGTCTTCGCCATGTTCGGCTCGATGGGCATCGAGATCATCGATTCCGAGCAGAAGTTCCGCGAGAAGTCCGACGCCGAAGAGGGCGAGACCATCGACCTCACTCCGGGGACGCTCGACAAGACCAACGATCCCGTCCGCATGTACCTGCGCGAGATGGGCACGGTTCCCCTTCTCACCCGCGAAGGCGAGGTCGCTATCGCCAAGCGCATCGAGCGCGGCAAGCGCATCATGCTCGCCCAGATCACGCGCACGCCCATGGCCGCGCGGGAAATCCTCGCCGCCGGCGAACAGCTCGAAGCCTCCCGTATCGGAGTCAAGGAACTGGTCATCTTCGTCGAGGAAGAGATCACCGAAGAGAAGCTCGAGCGCAAGAAGCGCGAGACCCTGAAGCTTGTCGCCAACGTGAAGGCCGCCTTCGACGGCTACCTCACCCTCAAGGCGAAATACGAGGACGTCACCCGGAAAGACCCCAAGTGGGTCAGGGGCAAGTGGCGGGTCGGCCGCCAGCGCGTCGCTTTCTCCAAGGCCATCCGCCGCCTCGAACTCACCGAGAACGTGAAGCGCCGGCTCCTCGACCGGCTGCGCGAAGCGGTCGACCGCGTGTCCCAGCTCGAAGAGCAGATCACCCGCATGGTGGTCAAGAGCGAGGGCCGCCTCTCCGAAGAGCAGAAGAAGATCATCAAGCGCGACATCCAGGAGAAGAAGCAGGCCCTGCGCGATCTCCAGGACGACTTCGGCTCCACCACCGCCGACCTGAAGCGCACTCTCGACTCCGTCCTCATCGGCGAGATCCAGGCCGAGCAGGCGAAGAAGGAGCTGGTGGAGGCGAACCTTCGCCTCGTCGTCTCCATCGCCAAGAAGTACACGAACCGCGGCTTGCAGTTCCTGGACCTCATCCAGGAAGGCAACATCGGCCTGATGAAGGCCGTCGACAAGTTCGAATACCGCCGCGGCTACAAGTTCTCGACCTACGCCACGTGGTGGATCCGCCAGGCCATCACCCGCGCCATCGCCGACCAGGCCCGTACCATCCGCATCCCGGTGCACATGATCGAGACCATCAACAAGCTGGTCCGCACCCAGCGCGCGTTGATCCAGGAACTCGGCCGCGAGCCTTCTTCGGAAGAAGTGGCGAAGCGCATGGACATCCCGGTCTACAAGGTCCGCAAGGTCATGAAGATCGCGCAGGAGCCGATCTCCCTCGAGACGCCGATCGGCGAAGAGGAAGATTCGCATCTGGGCGATTTCATCGAGGACAAGAACGCAGTCTCGCCGGTTGAAGCCATGATCGACGTGAACCTGCGCGAGCAGACCGAAGCGCTCTTGAAGACGCTGACGCCTCGCGAAGAGCGCGTCATCAAGATGCGCTTCGGCATCGGCGAAGGCAACGAGCACACCCTCGAAGAGGTCGGCCAGAACTTCGCGGTCACCCGCGAACGCATCCGGCAGATCGAAGCGAAGGCGCTGCGCAAGCTGCGCCACCCGTCGCGCAGCCGCAAGCTCAAGGCGTTCCTCGAAGGCTCGATCGTCTAAGGGTCGGCCCGCTTCTCCCTTCCGTCACACCGGGCGCGTAGCCAGGCCTCGGGCCAGCGCGAGGCCTCCCCTTGGGGGACGGAAGCCGGGGTTCAGACGCAGCGAAGAGTACGGCATACGAGAAACACCCGTCCGTCATTGCGAGGCCCCAGTCCGTTTCGTACTGGGCCGAAGCAATCCCGCAGGCGCGGCCGACGCCACGCCCGCCGGCTTGTGCTCCACCGCGCCACCCATCACCCCCGGGTAACGCGCGACCGTCGCGGCCAGGTCAGCGTCCGCGCCTGTTAGCGGACCGGCGAGAAAAGCCGCCAAGATATCGGCCGTCGCTTGCTGCGTCGCCGCCGGACCGCGTCCACCACCTATCACCTGCGCTAGCAGCCAGCGCCCTGGCGGCGCTACGAAGAACGGCGCGTCCGTGAAGCTGAAGTGGTTGGCGTGCTTCATCTCATAGTGGAAGCCGGGCGCCGTCATGTTGGCGAGCAGCTTGCCGTTCCCGTTGATGAAGAACTCGCTGTGGTGCGTCTCGGCGTAGTCGCTCTGCAGCAGCAGGAATGGCCGGGTCAGCCGGCGGTCCGGCAGGTCGCCATAGGGTGTGCCATCGATGTTGGCGGCGGCCACCACCCGCGGGTCTTCGCTTAACGCGGCGATCGAGGCCGCTCCGCCGAAAGAGTGGCCGATCACCGCGACCCTGGAGACGTCGATCCGGCCCCCGCGCAGCCGCGGCGACAACGCTTCCGGACGCCCGAGCTGATCGATGACGAAACGCACGTCGGCGACCCTCACCGCCTGCTGGCGCGCCATGTAGCCGATCTTGTCCCGCTCACCCGGCAGCAGGATCTCCTGGGTTCCGACCACCTGGCCGTTGGGAAGCTGCGTGACAGCGGACTCGTAGGGATGGTCCAGCGCGAAGACGACGAAGCCGCGGCTGGCGAGCCGGGTCGCGAGCCCGGTATAGACCGCGCGGGACGCGCCATAACCCGGCGAGAAGATCACCACCGGCCAGGTCCGATCGCTCGGAGCGAGCGGCGCCTCAGTCTCCGCGTGTGTGTCGATCTGGCCGTAGCGGCCCAGCAAGAAGCCGGGCATGCCGCTGACCTGGTCCGGCATGTGGCCGGTTCCGTCGATATAGGCGAGACGCGGGACCGTCCGTGGATGCTCGCGGCCCGTCGTCGGATACCAGGCTTGTGCGATGACGCTGCGCCGGTCGCTCGGATCGGCCGTATGCGGCTCGTCCCGCGCGGCATCGGTCCAACGGTAGACCTCGGTCGCGATTGCGTAGCGGCCGTCGGGCTCCGGCAGCGTCGGGACTGCGGGCAGTATCCAGACTCCGGCCGCGACTGCGGCGACGCCGGCGAAGCCCACGCGGCCGAGCCAGCGAAGCCCCATCCCCGCTCGCACCGGCGGCAGGGCGCTCAGCGCCATCAGAAGGTAGGCCGGCAGGTCCTGCCAGGTGAAGCCACAGAGGGCCCATTGACCTGCCGCCAGCAGAAGACCGAGGGCAACGGCGGCGACGCGCCGCCTGGACCGCCATGTGGGCGCGAACAGCCGCCAGGCGGCCAGGCCCAGCACTGCGGCCAGCAGGATCAGATCAGCAGTCAGCATCGCCTCGGTCGGCCCCATCGATACACGCACGCACCCTCACTGCCATAACGTCGACATCTCTCGGTCGGTTCCGCAACCCCCAACGCCCGAGCTCCCGCCCGCTTCATTACCTGCCCTAAGATGTCAGCCGGACAAGGAAAGATCCGATGCATTCGAACAGCAACTTGACGTTTCGTGCGGCGTTAGCGGACGTAGCCGTGATCGCGGTGGCCATCAGCGCGGCCTACGGTGCAACCGCCCTGCTCGGCTTCGCTCTTGCGCTCCCCGCCCCGCGCGTGCCGATCCTGCCCGTGATCGCCGCAGCGGTTATCGCGACAAGGCTCTCGAGCGCCGGATTCATCGCAAAGCTCCTCAGCCAGAACGGCAAATAGAACACCGGCCTCTGCGGGAGAATCGCGGCTGACCGCGCGGGCTCGGCAGCTTCACTCGTTCCCCGACGCCGCTCCATCTCCAGGCCCCCGCCCCCCCCGTCATTGCTTGGCCTTGGAGCCCCGAAGCAATCCCGCGCCCATCGCGCCCCTCCACCTCTTACTTTCAGCCCTCATCTCGTCTCGACGTCCGATGGCCTTGACATGCGCCGCGCATGCTCTGTAGCGTGCCCGCATGCCGGTTATGCTGCAGGTCCGGAGCGTTCCCGATGAGATCCATCGCACGCTGAAGTCGCGCGCGGCCGCCGAGGGTGTTCCCCTCTCCGACTACGCGCTCGCCATTCTCGAGCGCGAAGCGTTGAAGCCCACTCGCGCGGAGATGCTTCGACGCCTCGAGGCCCTGTCCACGGTCAAGACGAAGGAGCGGCCCGCCGCGATCGTCAGAAAGGGCCGGCCCCGGCGTTGATCGTCCTGGACGCCTCGTGCGCGCTGAAGCTGATCCTGCGCCAGGCTCCCATGGATCTCGCCCGCCGACTGATGGGAGATGAGATCCACGCGCCTTTCCTCTTGGACACGGAAGTGCTCAGCGCTCTGCGCCGGCTCCTCCGCCAGAACGAACTCGACATCGAGCGCGCGACCGCCGGCCTCGACTGGCTGTTCGACCTCGGCATCGAACGCCACCACAGCGAAGAACTCGCCTGGCGAGCGTTCGCGCTGCGGAATTCCCTCTCCGCATACGATGCGACCTACGTGGCCGTGGCCGAGCTTCTGAACGCCCCGCTTCTTACCGCCGACGCCCGGCTCGTGAGGTCCCACGGCCACCGCGCGAAAATCGAGCTCGTCTAGCCTCGAAGACGCGGGATCGGTTGCATCCGGAGACGATGTCGTCGAAGACGTCTGGAACCGGGGCCGCCGCCTCCGACCCCATCCGCGGTCGCCTGATCCCGCACCAGCTTCCACGGATACACCTCCCGCGACCCGCTTTGACAAGCGATGATAGGCATAGATAATCTAGGCCTACCTTGTCTATGCAACCAAATGAAATGCCTCCGGGCGCCCTTGTCCTTCTGATCCTTCGCGTGCTCCGCTCAGGCCCGCTTCACGGTTACGCGATCGCCCAGAGGATCCACGTTCTTTCCTCGGATGCGCTTCGGGTCGAGGAAGGGTCCCTCTATCCCGCGCTGCAGAAGATCCTCCTCAGGGGCTGGGTGAGCGCCGCGTGGGGCATTTCCGAGACGAACCGCAAGGTCCGCTTCTACAAACTCACCCGCGACGGAATGAAGCAGCTGGAGGCCGAACTCTCGGTCTACGAGCGGCAGACCAGGGCCATCCAGGCCGTCATACGCACGGCCTGAACCGCATCCATGTTGAGGCAACTGATTCGCCGCCTTCACTACCTCCTGAACCGCCGCCGCCTGGACGACGAGCTGGCGGCCGAGATGGAGTTTCATCGCGAGATGGCCGCGGCGCACGGAGGGATCCCGGTCGGGGACTTGCTGCGACTCCGCGAGGATTCCCGTGAGGCCTGGGGTTGGATGTGGGTCGATCACCTGGGTCAGGACCTGAAGCTTGGATCCCGCCTGCTGACCCGCTATCCGGGGCTCACCCTGATCAGCACCTGCGCGATCTCGGTGGCGATAGCCCTCGGCGCCATCTACTTCGGAGTGGTCGACAAGTTCCAGAATCCGCGGCTGCCGATTCCCGATGGCGAGCGCGTGGTCTCGCTCCGGATCTGGGACCAGAACTCCGTCGACGAAGACAGGAGATCGCTCTTCGACTTCGCGATCTGGCGGCAGCAGGTGAAAACCATCGAGAACATGGGCGCGGAGGTCAGCTTCAACCGCAACCTCGCCACCGAAGACGGGCGGGTTGAACCGGTAAGAGGAGCGGAGATCACGGCCAACGCGTTCCGGCTGATGAGCACACTGCCCCTGCTCGGTCGCACCCTGGTCGATCGGGATGAAAACCCCGCGGAGCCGGAGGTTGTCGTCATCGGCCACTCGTTGTGGACCTCGCGCTTCGATCGCGATCCGGGGGTCGTGGGCCGGGAGGTGAAGCTGGGCACAGTCAGCGCGACCATAGTCGGAGTGATGCCTGAAGGGTTCGCCTTCCCGGCGAACGCGCATCTCTGGGCGCCGCTTCGTCTGAACGTCGCAACCCTCGCGCCGCGGAGCGGCCCCCCCGCATCGATCTTCGGCCGTCTGGCGCCCGGAGCCTCGATCGATGATGCGCGGGCGGAGCTCGGCGTCGTCGGGGCCCGCCTGTCGGCCGGCGATCCCGCGACCCACCAGCATCTCCGGCCGCACGTCTCGGCGTACGCCAAGCCGCTCAACGTGGGCGAGATGCTGATGGTCCGGAACATCATGTACGCGGTGAACAGCGTGTTCATGCTTCTGCTCGCCATCATGTGCACGAACGTTGCGACGCTCGTGTTCGCGCGCGCCGCCACCCGCTCGTGGGAGATCACGGTGCGCAGCGCGCTCGGCGCGAGTCGCGGCCGCATCATCGGCCAGCTCTTCGGCGAGGCCCTGGTGCTCGCAAGCGTAGGGGCCGCCTTCGGGCTAATGCTGGCGAAGGTCGGGACCAGCTACGGCCTCGCCATGATCAACGCGACCGGCGGGGCGCTGCCCTTCTGGATCGACGCCAGTCTGTCATGGAGAACGATCCTCTACACCGCAGGGCTGACCCTGTTCGGCGCCGCGATCGTCGGCATTGTGCCCGCCCTTCGCGTCACTCGCTTGAACATCCAGGACTCTCTGCGCAGTGAGGCGGGCGGGCGGGCGAGCCTGCGCTTCGGCGGCTTCTGGACCGCGGTCATCATCATTCAGGTCGCGATCACCGTCGCCTTCATTCCGCTCGCGGCGGGCGGCATCTTCGAGTCGAACCGTTTCAATCAGCGGGCGGAAGGCATCGGCGCTTCGAACTACCTGATGGCGGGCGTCGGGATGGATCGCGAAGACTCTCTGTTGGACCCTGCGTCCCATGCGGCGCGCACGCGGCGCAGCCTCGAGGAGCTCGAGCGTCGGCTCGGAGCGGAGCCGGGCGTCCTTGGCGTGGCCTTCTCCGATCGCCTTCCGGTCGAGGATCAGTTCAAGTACAGCATCGAGGTCGATCCCGCGGGGGGAGCGCCTTTGACCGGCATCCGCACCAGCACGATGGTGAACGTATCGAAAGGGTTCTTCGATGCGTACGGGACCACGGTTGTCGCCGGCCGGGATTTCGGCCCGGTCGACTTCGAGTCGGACAAGAGCCACGCGATGATCGTGAACCAGGCCTTCGCCCGGCACGTGCTCGGCGGCCGCAACGCGATCGGCCAGCGCATCCGCATCAAGAGCGGTGAAATCGACGCCTATGCGGGCGACACCTGGTACGAAATCGTGGGCGTGGTCAAGAACTTCGGGTGGCAGCTGCCGCAGCCCTGGGAACAGTCCGCCATGTACCGCCCCACCCTGCCGGTGCTGGGCAACGCGAGCCAGGTGGCCGTGCGCGTGGCCGATCCTTCAGGCTTCTCGAACCGCCTTCGCAAGCTCGCCTACGAAGTCGATCCGCTGATCCGGTTGACGGACGTGCAACCGCTGGCCAAAGCCGACAAAGGCGAGGCCCAGTGGAACTGGGTGCTGACCTCGGTCGCATGGGTCGTCGGTTTCATCGTGCTGGCGCTCTCCGCGACCGGGATCCACGCCCTCATGTCCTTCACCGTCTCGCGCCGGACGCGCGAGATCGGCATTCGGATAGCGCTCGGAGCGCACCCGCGAAGGATCATCACGGGAGTCTTCCGGGCAGCCTTCCTTCAGATCGGCGCGGGAGTGCTCATCGGCAGCGCGCTTGCGGCGCTCGGGGGACTCGGCTCGACGCGCGAAGTGCTCCTGCTGCTCGCCGCGGACGGCATCATGCTCCTCGCCGGAACGGCCGCGTGCGCCCTGCCCATCAGACGCGCACTCAGCATCGACCCGACCGAGGCGCTGCGAGCAGAAGGCTAGACGGCCCGAGCCCAATGGGGCAGCGCGACGCCTGGCCTTGGGCCACGAAGCAATCCCGCGGCTCCGTCGCGCCCCACCATCAGCCTCCGCCTACAC
>JAIBCN010000048.1 GCA_019694155.1 Vicinamibacteria bacterium
TCGTCGAGGACCGCCTTCAGAAGGACCTCGATGCCCTCCCCGGTCCGGGCGGAAACGGGCACCACGGCCTTGAAACCGAGCCGGTTTCCGAGGCCCGCCATCAGGGGCAGCAGCGGCGGCAGCGCCACCTTGTCCACCTTGTTGAGGGCGAGGACGATGGGCTTTCCCGACTGGCGCAGGAGATCGGCGATGGGCCGATTGTGGGGGCCGTCGCGCTCGGTGGCGTCCACCATCCAGATCACCAGGTCCGCCTCGCCGATGGCGGAGTGGGCGACGCTCATCATCCGGGTGTGCATGGCGTGGAAGGGCTTGATCAGGCCCGGGGTGTCGATGAAGGCGATCTGGCCGTTCGGGCGATTGACGTAACCCAGGATCCGGTTTCGCGTGGTCTGCGGCTTGTCGGAGGTGATCGCGACCTTTTCCCCGACCAGCCGGTTCAGGAGCGTCGACTTCCCGGCCGAGGGCCGGCCCACGATGGTGACGAAGCCGGATTTGAAGCCCGGCGGGGTCGTGGGGGATTCCCGCGCGTCGTTCAACTCGGGTTTGTCCGGGCTCATTGCTCGACCTCGACCGCCGCCCTCGCGAACTGGACGCGGCCCACTCGCTTCGGCGTGGCTTCGAGGACTTCGATGGTGTAGCCCTCGTGCTCGATCTTCTCTCCCGCCTTCGGCACGTGACCGAAGAGGTTCATGGCGAGGCCGCCCACGGTGTCCACGTCGTCCGGCATGTCGAAGCCGGGGTCGAGCGCGTCCTTGAGGGTCTCCAGGCTGACCCGGGCCGATGCGCTGATGACGCCCTCGGCGGTGACTACGAGCGGCTCGGTCTCGTTGTCGTACTCGTCCTTGATCTCGCCGACGAGCTCTTCGAGGATGTCCTCGACGGAGACGAGGCCCGCGGTGACGCCGTACTCGTCCACCAGGATGGCCAGGGTGATCCGTTTGCTCTGCATCTCCCGCAGGAGGTCGACGATCCGCTTTCCGTCGGGGACGACGAGGGTGGGCCGCACCATGGTCTGGATGGTGTCGGTCTCCGGCCCCTCGTAGCTCACGAGGTCGCGCACGGTCAGGATGCCCGCGATGTCGTCGAGGCTGTCGGTGTAGGCCACCAGGCGCGAATATTGGGACTCGCGGAAGAGCTTTCGCGCCTCCGCGACCGTGCTCGAAGTGGGAAGTCCCACGATGTCGAGGCGCGGCGTCATCACCTCGCGCGCGTGGGTTTCCGAGAAGCGGGCGAGTGAGTCGACGATCCTCGACTCGTTCTCCGCGAGCAGGGCGGGCGGGGGGATCTCCCGCAGCGCGGCCGGGATCCTGATCGCCCCGGTCCCCCCGTTGGTTTCCTCCTCGTCGATCCCGGTGGCGCGCTTCCGCAGGACGGTGGTCAGGGGGCGCAGGAGGATGGCGTAGCGGTGGTAGGGGCGGATGAGGGTGAGGAGTACGCGCTCGGGCGCGCGGCGGGCGATGGCGGCGGGGAGGGTGAGGCGGAAGATCAGGAGGTAGAGGACCATGGTGACGAGAGCGACGAGCATGGCCCAGTGGTTCAGCAGGTCGATGAGCAGGATGGTGACGAGCACGGTCATGGCCACGTGCGCGGTGTAGGTGCCGATGTGGATGGGCATCAGCATGGAAGGCGGGTCCTCGAAGTAGCGGGCGAGCTTCTCCATCTCCGGGGAGTCCTCGTCCGCGAGCTTGTGGAGGTTGCGCCGCTTCACGAGGTAGAAGGCCGCCTCGATGGTGGCGAGGCCGATGGACGCCACCACCAGCAGGAGGATGCCGAGGAGGCCGAGCAGGGTCATGCCGCCGCCCTCCGCGGGGCCGCCCGGGTGAGGCATCGCGCGCGCAGCCGCTTCTCGAGAGCGTCCATCTCGCCGTGGTCCGTCTCGTGGTCGTAGCCGAGGACGTGAAGGAAGCCGTGCAGGGCCAGGATCTCGAGCTCGCGGTCGAGGGCCCGGTTGAGGCGCTTCGCGTTCGCGCGCGCGGTCTCGACGCTGATGAAGATGTCCCCGAGGCCCATGTCCTCGCCCTGGCTCTCGAAGGACAGCACGTCGGTCGGCTTGTCCTTGAAGCGGTAGTCTCGGTTGAGACGATGGAGGAGCCGGTCGCCCGCGAACACCAGGGCCACCTCGCCGGTGACCTTCAACGACCGCGCGGCTGCCGAAAGGAGGGCACGGAGGCGGTCGGCCTTGATCCTGTGCCTGCGCTGCCGGTTGACGATCAGCACCGACAGCCCGCCCGTACTCGGAGGTTCGTGCTTCATGCCGCCCCGCCGTTCGGTGAGCCGGCAGGAGGCCCGCCCGCGGCCGCGCCCGACGTTTCACGCTTCTCGTACGCCTTGATCACACTCTGCACCAGTTTGTGCCGGACCACGTCGCGCTGGTCGAAGTAGCTGAAGCCGATGCCGTCGACGCCGTTCAGGACATTGATGGCGTCGACCAGGCCTGAGGTTCGGCCCTGGGGCAGGTCGACCTGGGTGATGTCGCCCGTGACCACCACCTTCGAGCCAAAGCCGATGCGCGTGAGCACCATCTTCATCTGCTCGGGGGTCGTGTTCTGGGCCTCGTCGATGATGACGAAGGCGTCGGAGAGCGTGCGGCCGCGCATGAAGGCGATGGGCGCGACCTCGATCACATGGCGGGCGATCAGGCGCTCGACCTTCTCGAACTCCATCATGTCGTACAGGGCGTCGTAGAGCGGGCGGAGGTAGGGATCGACTTTCTGCTGCAGGTCGCCGGGCAGGAAGCCGAGCTTCTCGCCCGCCTCCACCGCGGGGCGGGCCAGGATGATGCGGGCCACCGCCTTGGTGTGGAGGTACGACACCGCCTGGGCCACCGCGAGGTAGGTCTTGCCCGTGCCCGCGGGGCCGATGCCGAAGACCATGTCGCTCGCGAGGATCTGCTCGAGGTAGCGGCGCTGGTTGAAGCTCCGCGGCACGATCGTCTTCTTCCCGCTGCGGACCACGGCCTTGAGCAGGAAGTCCTTCAGGTCCGCGTTCTCGTTCTCGGAGACGAGGGTGGCGGCGAGGCGGACGTCTCCTCCGGCGAGCGCGTAGCCGTTCGCCATCATGGTGGTGAGCTGATTCAACACGGAGACGGTCTGGCGCTCGCCCGCCTCGGCTCCCTCGACGATGAGATCCGACCCGTCGTTCTTGATCCGGACCTTGAGGATCTCCTCGAGCGAGCGGAGGTTCTCGTCCTTTACCCCGAAGAGTTCGTCCGTCCGCCCCGGCAACGAAATGCGCATCATTGGCGTGATAGGAGTATGCCCAGATCGCGCAGCTGGTCGGGCCGGACCTTGCTGGGCGCGTTGCACATGAGGTCGGTGGCCGAAGCGGTCTTCGGGAAGGCGATGACGTCGCGCAGCGAGCCCGCGCCGGAGAGCAGCATGGCCAGCCGGTCGAGGCCGAGGGCGATGCCGCCGTGCGGGGGGGTCCCGTAGGAGAGCGCGTCGATGAAGAAGCCGAAGCGGTCGCGGGTTTCCTCGTCGGTGAGGCCCAGGATCTTGAAGACCTTCGCCTGGGTCGCGGAGTCGTGGATCCGGTAGCTGCCCCCGCCCACTTCCATGCCGTTCAGAACGATGTCGTAGGCCTTCGCCCGGACCTTGCCCGGTTCGGAGTCGAGCATGTGCGCGTCTTCGGGCAGCACCGCGGTGAACGGGTGATTGACGCTGTAGAAGCGCTTCTCGCCCGCATCCCATTCGAAGAGGGGGAAGTCGACGATCCAGAGGAACTTGTAGGCCTTCTCGTCGATGAGCTTCAGTTCCCTGCCCATTTCGAGGCGAAGGATGCCCATGGCCATGGCGATCGGCCCTTCCGCATCGACACCGACCAGGATGGTGTCGTCCTTCTGAGCGCCGGTTTTCGCGAAGATCTTCCGCGCGACTTCTTCCGAGGCGCCCTTCTTGATGAGGTTCGAGATCGCCTCGTCGGTGTACTTCAGGGTGAAGAGATTGCGCTTGCTCGCCCGTGCGTCGGGCACGATGCGGGTGAGCCACAGCTCTTCGTTGATCTTGCGGAGGCGTGTGCCCGAGGGGGCTACGGCCGCGGGGAGCACGATCGCGCGGGCCACCGCACCCGCTTCGATCGCGGCGGGGAAGCCCTCGAGGCCGAGCGTGCGCATTTCCTCGGTGATGTCGGAAATCTCCATCCCGAAGCGCAGGTCGGGCTTGTCGGATCCGAAGCGCAGCATGGCGTCCTTGTAGGCGAGACGCGGAAACGGCCGCGGCACTTCGACCCCGATGAGGCCAAGGGCCTTCTGGTACAGCGGCTCGATCAGCTCGAAGATCGCCTCTTCATGCGGGAAGGACAGCTCGATGTCGACCTGGGTGAACTCGGGCTGGCGGTCGGCGCGCAGATCCTCGTCGCGGAAGCAGCGCGCGATCTGGAAGTAGCGGTCGAGACCGCCCACCATGCACAGCTGTTTGAACATCTGCGGCGACTGGGGCAGGGCGAAGAAGGAACCATGATGAACGCGCGAGGGAACGAGGTAGTCGCGGGCGCCTTCGGGCGTGGAGGCGGTGAGGATCGGCGTCTCGATCTCGAGGAAGCCCTGCTGGTCGAGATACGTGCGGATGGCGAGGGCCAGCTTGTGCCGGAGGATCAGCGACTTCTGGATGGGGCCGCGCCGCATGTCGAGGTAGCGATACTTGAGGCGGATGTCTTCGGAGGTGGTGATGTCGTCCTCGATCGCGAAGGGCGGCGTCTTCGCCTCGGAGAGGATGAGGATCTCGGTCGCGGTGATCTCGATGGCGCCGGTCTTGATCTTGGGATTGACCGTGTCCTTGTCGCGCGCATCCACCCGGCCCGTGACCGCGAGAACGTATTCGCCGCGGACCTTGTCGGCTGCGTCGTGCGCTGCTTTCGACACCTCCGGCCGCGCCACTACCTGGCAGATGCCCTCGCGGTCCCGCAGGTCGATGAAGACGACCCCGCCGAGGTCGCGTCGCGTGGCCGCCCAGCCCATCAGGGTGACGGTCTGTCCGACGTGGGAAACGTCGACCGAACCGCAGTAGTGAGTGCGCTTCAACTTTGACTCCTGGAGAAGGGACGGGGGAGGGAAAGGATCAAGGGGCGGGACGTCGGCATGGCCATTTCGGGGGAACGCTCTACTGAGCGTTCTGTTCTTCGAGGTACGTGTTCTTGTACTCGAAGTAATTCTGCGCGTAGCCGCGCAGCCCGGCCTTCTCTTCTTCGGTCAGCGGGCGGCGCACCTTGGCGGGACTGCCCATGACCATGACCCCGGCGGGGATTTCCATTCCTTCGGGGACGAGCGTCCCCGCGGCGATGATGCTCTCCGCTCCCACCTTCGCGCCGTTGAGCACGATCGCGCCGATCCCGATAAGGGCGTAGTCGCCGATGGTGCAGCCGTGCAGGTTGACCGAGTGGCCCACGGTCACGTGGTGTCCGAGGACGGTCGGGAAGTCGGGCGCCATGACGTGGATGACGCTGTTGTCCTGGACGTTCGAATAGGCGCCGATCGAGATCGAATGAACGTCCCCCCGGACCACGGCGCAGGGCCAGATGCTCGCGTGCTCGCCGAGCGTCACGTCCCCGATCACCTGGGCGGAAGGGTCGATGTAGACGCCATCGCCGAGGCGCGGCCAATGGCCTTTGTAGGGTCGGATCATTGAAATGAGACCGGTAATTCTACTTGAGAGGGGGCTTTGGGGGCGGGTCGGCCCCAGGGACGGCCCTTGGAGGGAGGACAGCGGGGTCCCCCCGGGGTGGGCCTAGACGTCCGCGACGAGCAGCATCAGCCGGGTGCCGCCGATCTGGAATTCCGTTCCGTGGTGGATTTCCACCTCTTTCACCCTCTCCGTGGCGATGAAGGTCCCGTTCTTGCTTTCGAGGTCGCGAAGCACGAACCGGTCGCCCCGGACTTCGACCATGGCGTGCATTCTCGAGACCTGTGTCTCCGCAAGCTCGATGGCGGCGCCGGAGTTTCCGCCCTCGCGGCCAATGAGCAGAGAGGCGTGGCGGAGGACGTGCTCCGTGCCCTCCCGCGGGCCGGACAGGAAGCTCAGGCTCACGCGCTTGCCCGGGGGCAGGGCGAGCGGTCCACGCGGCAGGGCGGCGGGCCGGGCGGGAGCCACCGCGGTGGCGGCGCCGAGGGCGGCCACCTGGTTCGCGGGCACGCTCGCGGTCGGGGTCTTGAGCGAGGGCAAGCCCGGTGACGATGCCGCCGCGGGCCCCGGGCCTGGAACCGCGCGCGCCCCCTTCCCGCGGGTGTGCCGCAAGGGCCGGTCGGCGAGAGCGTCCTCGATGTCCTCGGCCAGCTGATCGGCATTGCCGTACCGCTCGTCAGGGTTCTTGGCCAGGGCGTGGGCCACGATGTCGTCGACTGTGGTTGGAAGGTCCGCGACGATCCGGCTCGGCGGCGTGGGGTGCTCGTATGCGAGCCGCATCAGGATCTCGGAGAACGTGCCTTTCCCGAAGGCCCGCTTCCCCGTGAGCGACTCGTAGAGGACGGTGCCGAGCGAGAAGAGGTCGCTGCGCGCATCGACCCGCGCTTCGAGGGCCTGTTCGGGCGCCATGTACCCGGGGCTGCCGAGGACGTCGCCCTGGCTGGTGAGCTTCGACGAGTCGAGCTTGGCGACACCGAAGTCCATGATCTTGGGCTCGCCCTTCTTGAGGATCATCACGTTCCCCGGCTTGATGTCGCGGTGGATGATGCCGTGTTCATGGGCGTGAGAAAGAGCGTCGGCGAGGCGCCCCGCGATCCGCAGGGCGTCCCTCCAGGGTAAAGCCCCTTCCTCGATGATCGCTTCGAGCGTGCGCCCGCGCAGGAACTCCAGCGACATGAAGAAGGCGTCCGCCGCGGCGTCGATGCCGATCTCGTAGACCACGACGATGCAGGGGTGCTGCAGGGAGGCGGCGGCCCGCGCCTCCTGGTAGAAGCGCTGCTCGAAGGTCTCGCGCAGGTCCTCCGCGATGGGCTCGAGAAGCAGCGTCTTCAAAGCCACCGGCCTCATCAGGGAGAGGTCGCGGCCTTCGTAGACGACGCCCATGGCGCCGCGGCCGATCTCTCTCACGATTTCGTAGCGGCCGATTGTCTTGGGGAGGGCGGTTTGTGCCATCAGTTCCAATCGAGCGACAGGTCCTTGCGCAAGCCGCCCATGCTGCCGAGCTTAGCCTTGAGCCGAAGCCGGCTGCCGGGGTTGAAGTAGGTCTGTGACCGCTCGGTCTTGATGTTGTCGTCCCAGAGGACTTCGACCTTCAGGGTCCGAAGCCCCGGCGTGACCTCGAGGGTTTCCGTGAGGCGGCCTTTCCGCATCTCCAGGCCCACGATCTTCTTGGTGACGCGCCCGCCGAAGGGTTCGTCGATCACCTTCAGGTCGTCGACGTAGACCCGAAAGACACCGCCCTTCAAGGAGTGCTCGAAATCGATGGTGAGGCGCGCCGCCTGGTTCGCCGGCCTGGTGGGCGCGGGCGTCGGGCGCGGCTCCGGTTCGGGCGGGGGGGAGGGTGCTTCCGGTTCCTGTTCCGGCTCGGCCCTGGTCTCCACGCGGCGGGCGACGGGAGGCGGAGGACTGAGGAGAATCCACGCCTCGAGGGCAGCGATGGCAAGAGCCATGACACCTCCCGCCACCATCAACGCACGCCGCCGCCGGAGCGCCGGGCTGCCGGGAAGGAAGCGCGTTTCGAGCGATGTCCAATCCTCAGGGATGCGGCGATCGCCGCTCGGATTCACCAGAGGGGCAAGCGGGTTCTCCGCGACTTCGGTTCCGCTGCCCGGGACCGCCGCGGGAACCCGTGAGGCGTCGGTTCCGGGCCCGATGATCGCCGTGATGTCGTCGGCGAGGGCCTGAGCGTTCGGGTAGCGCAGGGTCACATCCTTGGCGAGGCAGCGCCTCAGGATGCTGTCGATGGAGGAGGGCAGGGAGGAGACGCGCGCGCTGGGCGGCTCGGGCTCCGTGCTCATCAGCTGAAAGAGGATCTTGGTGACGCTCTCCCCGTCGAAAGCGGGGATGCCGGTCAACATCTCGTAGAGGACCGACCCCAGGGAGAAGATGTCCGACCGCCCGTCCACCGGCCGCGCCATCGCCTGCTCGGGCGACATGTAGAGGGGAGTGCCGATGAACTGGCCGGTGGCGGTGAGGCGCTCCGTCTCGATCTTGGCGATGCCGAAGTCCATGATCTTGGGATCGCCCGAAGGAAGGATCATGATGTTCGCGGGCTTGATGTCGCGGTGCACGACGCCCTCGGAGTGCGCGTGCTCCAGGGCCTCGGCGACTCTCCTCGTGATGCGCAGGGCTTCCCGCCACTCGAGCCGGTTCTTCGAGCGAAGGAGATTGTCGAGAGTCTGTCCGGGCAGGAGCTGGAGCGCCATGTAGAGCGCGCCCGAAGCAGCGTCGCGGCCCACATCGTGGACGATGACGATCCCCGGATGAGTGAGGCGGGCGGCGCTTTGCGCTTCCGAGAAGAAGCGCTGCTCGAAAGCGGCGCGCTCCGACGGGGTGGCGCCCGGAGGGAGCTGGATGATCTTGAGGGCGATATCGCGCCCGAGATCGGGGTCCTTCGCGAGGTACACCACCCCCATCATGCCGCGTCCCAGCTCGCGCAGAAGCTGGTATCGCCCGACCGTCTCCGGCAGGCCGTTCATCACCGGTGGCGGTGATCCTTGTCGCGGGTCATGGGTGGGCCGGGTCGCATCGAAAGTCCTGAGTTTGCAGCGCGTTTGGGGTCGGGACCAGACACGCCGGAGCTTACCGCAGGGGTCCGCCGGACCGGCCTTGTGGTCGAATGGGCACGTGACGCCTCCAAAGAAACGGCGAGTCAGCCGCGTCTTGCTCATGAAAGTTCGATAACGCGATGAGCGAAACCGAGGTCCTTCTGGCCGAGTTCGATCGAGACCCCGAAAAAGGGCTCTCGATGATCATGACTCGGTTCGAAAAACCTCTCGTCCGGCATGCCCGTGCGGTCCTCCTCGACACGGAGGTCGCGAAGGATGTGGTCCAGGAAACCTTCATCAGGTTCCTGACCGAAAAGCCCCGTCCCGACAACCTGGGCGGCTGGCTCTACCGGGTTTCGCGCAATCTCGCTCTCGACATCGTGAGGAAGGAGAAGCGCCGCATGCGACTGAACGAGGGGCTCGACGAGAAACACGAAGCTTCACCCGAAGCCACGGCCACCCTGAGAGTGGACCTGGGGCGGGCTTACACGAAGCTCACACCCGAGCAGCGCGAAGTTGTCTTCCTGAAAGTGCAGGAAGGACTCTCGTACAAGGAAATCGCCGACACCATCGGCAAGCCCGCCGGCACCGTCGGCTGGATGCTGCATGAAGCGCTCAAGACTCTGGCTGGTGAATTGCGACCGGAAACGCTCGCGGGGGTGCGGTCATGAAGTGCGTTCGCGAAGATCTGAAGGCTCACATCACGGACGTCCTCGTGGGTGAGGCCGGG
>JAIBCN010000025.1 GCA_019694155.1 Vicinamibacteria bacterium
CCGGACCGGGTCAGCTTCGCCGGCATCACGCGGCCGTACGGGTTCGGCGGCTTCGGAAAAGTCGGCCCCGTTTTCGACATCGAAATCGGGAAGCGGGGTCGCGCCCTCGAAGGCTCGCGGGGCGCCAGGTTCCAGATCGCGGGTTCCTACTTTCCGAAGGTCTGGAGCGTCAAGGACCCGTTCGGAGAGATCCATGGCGAGGCCGGAGCATTCCTCCGGGCCAGGACGCCTCTGCGACCTACCCTCGTTCTGCGCCTCGAAGGCCAGCGGGTCTTCGGCAAGTATCCGTTCCAGGACGCCGCGTTCCTCGGGGGCGGCGACTCGCTCCGCGGCCTGCGGCCCCAGCGCTACGCGGGAGACGCATCGGTCCTCGGCAGCGCCGAGCTTCGCCTCCGCCTCGGCCGCGTGAAGCTCCTGCTTCCGAGCGATGTGGGCGTGTTCGGGCTCGCCGATGCCGGCCGCGTCTTCGTGGACGGCGAGACATCGGACCTCTGGCACCACGGCGTGGGCGGAGGCGTCTGGGTCGCCGTGCTCAAGCCCGAGAACACTCTGAGCCTCGCCTTCGCGCGCAGTGAGGGCGCGACCCGCGTCTACCTGAAAGCGGGCTTCGGCTTCTGACCCGGCGAGTCGCGCGGCCCCGGTCCTACTTCAGCCTTCCCCGCAGCTCCGCCACTTTCTCCTGAAGCCCTTCGGGTGTCACGGCTTCAGGCGCAACGGGCTCACCCACCATGAGGCGCACGCTTGAGTACAAGCCGCGGCGGAAGGGCTTCGTCATGGCCTTGCCGTCGACCCGCGAGAAGAACGACCCCCACAGGTTCTGGAGGGCCATGGGGATCACGGGCACGGGGCGCGCCGCCAGGACCTTCATGATCCCGGCGCGGAACGGCTGAAGCTCACCGTCACGCGTGATGACGCCCTCGGGAAAGATGCAGAGCAGGTCGCCATCGGCGAGCGTCCGGTCGGCCTCGGCGAAGGCTTTCGCATAGATCGCCGCATCCTCCTTCTGCGCGGCCACGGGAATGGTCCGGGCCAGCCTGAAGATCGCGCCCAGAACGGGCATCGCGAAGAGCTTGTGGTCCATGATGAAACGGATGGGGCGGGGCGAGGCCGCCATGAGGAGAAGGGCGTCCACGAAGCTCACGTGATTGCAGACGAGCAGGGCGGGCCCATGCTCGGGAATGTTCCCGTCGCCGCGGATCCTGAACCGGTACATGAGGTTCGCCATCACCCATGAGATGAACCGCAGCAGGAATTCGGGCACGAGGAGGAAGATGTAGAGCGCCACCACCGCGTTCATGATCCCCACGACCAGGAAGATCATGGGAATCGAGGCCCCTCCCTTGAGCAGAGCTACGGAGAGCGCGGCGGAGGCGATCATGAAGAGGGCGCCGAGGATGTTGCTCGCCGCGAAGACGCGAGCGCGATGGGTGGGCGCGTTGCGCGACTGCACGAGGGCATAGAGGGGGACCGAGAAGAGTCCCGCGAATGCCGAGAGCAGGCCCAGGTCGGCGAGCACGCGCAAAGCGCCCGGGTGCCCCAGCAGATCCGCGGCCGAGAGCGGCGCCGGCCCGTGGACGAAGCCGCGCGAGGCAAGGTAGAGGTCGACCGCGAACGCAGTCATGCCGAAGGCGCCGATGGGCACCAGGCCGAGCTCGACGTGGCGCCGCGACAGGGACTCGCAGAGGAGCGAGCCGATGCCGATGCCGATCGAGAAGACCACGAGGAGGAGCGAGGCGACACTCTCCGTGCCGCCGAGCACGTCCTTGGCGAAGTTCGGGAGCTGGGTCAGGAACGAGGCCCCGAAGAACCAGAGCCACGAGACTCCCATGAGGCCGCGGAAAACGACCACGTTCTCCGAGGCGAGCCGGAGGTTTCGGTAGGTCTCGCCGAAAGGATTCCAGCGCACCTCGAGATCGGGCACGAGGGCCGGCGCCTTCTGGATGAAGTGAGACACTCCCCGGCCCACGACCGCCACCACGACGCACCCGATGGCTGCGATCTTCGGCCCCTCCTCGGGCAGGCCGATCAGCACGCCGCCCACCAGGTTCCCCACGAGGATGGCCACGAAGGTGCCCATCTCCACCATCGCATTGCCGCCGGTGAGCTCGCGCTCGTTCAGGGCCTGGGGCAGGAAGGCGTATTTCACCGGCCCGAAGATGGTCGAGTGCAGGCCCATCAGGAACGTGCATCCGAGGAGCACGGGCACGTTCTTCGCCATGAACCCATAGGCGGCGAGAACCATGATCCCCACCTCGAGCGTCTTCACGAAAATGGCGATGGAGCGCTTGTCGTACTTGTCGGCGATCTGGCCGCAGGTGGCGGAGAAGAGCAGAAAGGGAAGGATGAACAGTCCGGCGATCAGGTTCACCACCAGTGCCGGATCCGTGCCCGAGTCGGCGCTCGCATGGAACGTGACCATGACCGTGAAGGCGAACTTGAAGAGGTTGTCGTTGAAGGCGCCGAGGAACTGGGTCCAGAAGAAGGGCGCGAACCGGCGCTCGCGCAGAAGCTGGAACTGGGAGCTGCCCTCGCCATGCGAGGGCACGGCCTTCGACTCGGCGTCTTGATGCATTGCCCCGAGTCTAAAGCGCCCTCCGACTGTCTAAGATCGCCCCATGCCGCCGAAGAAGATCGATCCCGAGAGCCGCCTGCGGAAGATCTGCCTGTCCTTTCCGCAGACCACGGAACGGCTCAGCCATTCGATGCCCACGTGGTTCTACAAGGACAAGAAGTCGTTCCTGTCCCTCATGATGCACGGCCATCACCAGAACCGGTTCCCGCACTTCTGGTGCGCGGCGGGCCCCGGCGTGCAGGAGGACCTCATCGCTTCTGCGCCCGACCAGTTCTTCAAGCCCCCCTACGTCGGGAGCCGGGGCTGGGTTGCCGTGCGGCTCGATCGAAAGCCCGACTGGACGATCATCGAGCGACTGTGCGCAGAGGCGTACCGCGTCGTCTCCGGAGGAAAGTAGAGGGTGGCGATCAGCGTCTTCGACGATCGGAAGGCGCCGCCGAGTCCCGCGGCCATCGAAGAGACCCTCGGGAGGTCCGCGGCGGCGTGGGGCCGCCTCAAGGCCAAGCTCACCGGCGAGTCAGCGCTCGAGGAGGAGTGGGCCTTCGCGGGTGCGAAGTTCGGCTGGTCGCTCCGTCTCAAGCGCGGCAAGCGCGTCATCGTGTACATGACGCCCTGCGCGAGCCACTTCCTCGCTTCCTTCGTCCTCGGCGAGAAAGCCTGCGCGGCCGCCTCCGAGGAGAAGCTCCCGGCCGGCATCCTCGCCGCGATCGCCGACGCGCCGAAGTACGCGGAGGGGCGCGGGTTTCGAATTCCGGTCCGAAGTCTCAAGGATGTCCCCGGCCTGCTGAAGCTCGCCGCGATCAAGCTGGCGCACTGACGCAGGGCCGGTAGTGGTTAGGGGGTTGCTTCGTGGCCCAAGGCCAGGCGCCGCGGTGGCTAACGCCAGCGCTCGCGGTACCGACGGAATGGCTCCTCGCAACGACGACCGAACTACTCCTCGCTGCACGAGCTGGGTAGGGGGACTCGGGGCCCGAACTCCGTCTCGATGCTAATCTTGCGGGCCGATGGCTTCCGACTCCTCCACCCTCACCAAACGTGCGTCGATACTGGATCTTGTGGCCCGGGGGGTGGTGCTCGGGGATGGCGCCATGGGGACGATGCTCTACAACCGCGGCGTCTTCGTCAACCGGTGCTTCGATGAGCTGAATCTCTCCGCGCCATCTCTCGTCAAGCAGGTTCATCAGGAGTACGTCGAGGCCGGCTCGCAGTTCATCGAGACCAACACGTACGGCGCCAATCGGTTCAAGCTCGGGCCGCACGGCCTCGACGCCCAGGTCGCGAAAATCAACCGCGAGGGTGCGAGGATCGCGCGCGAGGCCGCGGGTGAGAGCGTTCTCGTAGCGGGCGCCATCGGCCCCCTGGGCAAGCCGCTCGAGCCCATCGGCCACATCTCCCTCGCCGACGCGGTTTCCGCCTTCGCAGATCAGGCGGCGGCCCTCAAGGAAGGCGGAGTCGACTTCTTTCTGATCGAGACCATGCCCTCGCTCGATATGGCGAAGGCGGCGCTGACCGCGGTACGCACGGTGGGCGGTCTTCCCGTGATCGTCTCCCTCACCTTCACCGACGAGGGCGCCACCGTCATCGGCGAGTCGCCGGAGGCCGTGGTCGAGGCCCTCGAGGCGGAGGGCGTGCCCATCATCGGGGCCAACTGCTCGCAGGGCCCGAACAAGATGCTGCACACCGTGGAGCGGCTGGTGGCGGCGGCGAACACCGCGAAAATCCTGGCCATGCCGAATGCGGGGGCGCCCGCCTACGTGGACGGCCGCTACGTCTACCTCTGCACGCCCGAATACATCGCGTCCTACGGCCGCCGGTTCATCGAGGCCGGCGCGCGCCTCGTCGGCGGGTGCTGCGGCACCTCGCCCGCGCACATCAGGAATCTCGGCCGTGCCGTGCGCATGGTGCAGCCGGTGAAGGCCGAGCCGCACGTCATTCGGGTGGCCGAGCACGCGAAGCCCACCCTTCCGCCCGTCCCCCGCGAGGACAAGAGCCCGCTCGCCAGGAAGCTCGGTCGCAAATTCGTGGTGTCGATCGAACTCGACCCTCCGAAGGGCGTCGACCCGTCGCGGGTGATCGAGAAAGCGCAGGAGTGCAAGGAGGAGGAAGTCGACGCCATCAACGTCGCCGACGGCCCGCGTGCCTCCGCGCGCATGAGCGCGCAGTCGCTGTGCCTGCTCACTCAGCAGCAGACCGGCCTCGACACCATCCTCCACTACACCTGCCGCGACCGGAATCTCCTCGGCATCCAGTCGGACGTTCTTGGCTGCTACGCGCTTGGACTCCGCAACATCCTGTGCATCACCGGCGATCCGCCGAAGCTCGGCGACTATCCGGATGCGACCGCGGTCTACGATGTCGACTCGATCGGCCTCATCCGCATCCTGTCGCACCTCAACCGCGGCTGCGACCTGGCCGGCAACCCCATCGGGCCGCCGCTCGGGATCCACATCGGCTGCGGCGCCGATCCTTCCAAGCCCGACTGGGACAAAGAGCTGCGCCGGCTCGAGGAGAAGGTGAAGGCGGGCGCGGAGTACATCATGACCCAGCCCGTCTACGACCCGAGGCAGGTGGAGAAGTTCCTGAAGGCAATCCAGTATCTGAACACGCCGGTGCTCATCGGCAGCCTACCCCTGTACTCCCACAAGAACGCGGAATTCCTCCACAACGAGGTTCCGGGCATGATCATCCCCGAGGACATCCGCGAGCGGATGAGGGTGGCGGGCACGGGCGAGAAGGCTCAGGCCGAGGGCGTCTCCATCGCCCAGGAGGCGCTTCGCGCCGGGCAGGATCTGGCCCAGGGCGTCTACGTCATGCCGCCCTTCAATCGCGTCGACCTGGCCCTGCGCGTGGTCGAGATCCTGCGCTAGTCGAGAGGCTCCATGATCCTGGCGATTGCCCTGAGCCTCGCACTTCCCGTCGCGGGAGCCGCGGCCCAGGAGCAGCCGCCCTTCCGGCCCAGGGTGCCGCTGACCTTCGCGACGGAGGCGCGCACCGTGAACCTGACGGTCACCGCCCGCGGCGCGGATGGGAAGCTCGTAAAGGACCTCACCTCCGGCGACTTCACCGTCTACGAGGACGACAAGCCCCAACGCATCCGGTTCTTCGCCCGCGTCTTCGACCCCTCGCGCTCCGACGACGACGGGCAGGAGGATGCGCCCGATCCCACCGCCATCGACCTCGGCATGCTCTTCGACACGAGCACGAGCATGGCCGAAGTCCTGAAGCTGTCTCAGAACGCCGCCGCCCAGTTTCTCGAGTCGATCCCACGCGCCCGCGCGCTCACCACCGTGTTTTTCGATTCGGACATCCGTCTCTCCAAGTACAACAGCGAGTCGCAGCAGGGTCTCTTCGACCGCATCCAGAAGGCCAAGAGCGGCGGCGACACCCTGCTCCGGGACGCCATCGCCGTGTATCTCTCCCGAATCTCCGACGATCCGGGCCGGAAGATCGTGGTGATCTTCACGGACGGCGAAGATTCCATGAGCCTGATTTCGACGGCCGAGCTCAAGGACCTGGTGCGCTCCAGCACGGTCACGATCTACCCCATCCTCTTCGCCGGGAAGTACAGCGGGTCGGCGGCCGGGCTCCAGGCGAAGGCCCTGATGCGGGAACTCGCCGAGATGACGGGCGGCGAGGTCTTTTCGCCCCGGACGTTCAAGGACCTGGCTCCGATCTACGAGGGGCTTTTGGACGAACTCGCCGCCCAGTATGTGATCGGCTACGTCCCCGAGGAAGACCCGACGCCGGGCGAGCATCGCCTGCGGGTGGAGGTGGAGCGGCCGGGGGTCAAGGTGCGGCACCGCCGCGGCTACCGCGTGGAAGCGCCCGAGAAGGAAGAAAAGAAGAAATAGCCCGGGGGCTGTTTCCTGCATGGCCGCGACCCGATCGCGCAGGGCGATTAAGATCCCTCGCCGTGGCGACCTTCGACGAGTTCCTCAATCTCGACCTGCGCGTGGGGACCATACTCACGGCCGCACCTCTCGAAGGCGCGATCAAGCCGGCCTATCGGATGGAGATCGACTTCGGGCCGGAGATCGGAGTGAAGCGTTCCTCCGGCCAGTACACGGTGAACTACGACCCCGAGGCCATGGTGGGACGTCAGATCGTCGCGGTGGTGAACTTCCCTCCGCGTCGGGTGGCGGGGTTCATGTCCGAGGTCCTGGTTCTCGCCGCCCCTGATCCCCAGGCCGCCCACGTCCTCCTCGCGGTCGAGCGCCCGGTGCCGAACGGAGGCCGCATCTCGTGAAGACCGCGTCCACTCCCCGTCCCAAAGCCGCCCGCGAGACGCGCGTTCTCGACGGCCGATCGCTCGGGGCGGCCATCGCATCCATCGCGAAGGCGATCAAGGCCGATCAGAAGGACGCCGCGAGCATCGCCATTGTGGGGATCCAGAGCCGCGGCGTGCCCCTGGCCGCGCGTCTGGCCACCGCTCTGGGCTCGAGCACGGGCAAGAAGGTGGACGTGGGCTCGCTCGACATCACCCTCTATCGCGACGATCTCTCCACGGTGGGAACGCGGCCGGTGCTCAAGTCGACGAACATTCCCTTCTCCATCGATGGCCGCACGGTGATCCTCGTCGACGACGTTCTCTTCACGGGAAGGACCATCCGTGCCGCCCTCGACGAGCTGGTGGACTTCGGCCGCCCCTCCCGCATCGCCCTCGCCGTGCTCATCGACCGCGGCCATCGCGAACTCCCCATCCAGGCCGACTACGTGGGCAAGGCGCTGAAGACGCAGCGCGGCGACATGGTGGACGTGCGGCTGGTCGAGATCGACGGGAAAGACGAAGTCGTCCTGGTGCGCCGATGACGGAGTGGACTCAGAAGCACCTCCTCGGCATCGAGCCGCTCTCGGTGGATGAGATCAGCCTGATCCTCGACACCGCCGTCCAGATGCGCGAGATCATGGACCGGCCCATCAAGAAAGTGCCGACGCTGCGCGGCCGGACGGTGGTGAATCTCTTCATGGAGGCCTCCACGCGCACCCGCGCGTCGTTCGAGATGGCGGAGCGGATCCTCTCCGCCGACTCACTCTCCATCCAGGCCGCGGGGTCCTCCGTCGCGAAAGGCGAAAGCCTCCTCGACACCGTGAAGAACCTCGAGGCCATGACCCCCGACGTCATCGTGGTGAGGCACTCTTCCGCGGGCGCCGCCAACTTCCTCGCGCGCCGCTCAAACTCGCGCATCGTGAACGCGGGCGATGGCGCCCACGAGCATCCCACCCAGGCCCTGCTCGACGCCTTCACCCTGAGGCAGTCGAAGGGCCGGATCGCCGGACTGAAGGTCGCGATCGTGGGCGACGTGCTCCACTCCCGCGTGGCCCGATCGAACATTCAGCTGCTCACGAAGATGGGCGCGGACGTCACCCTGTGCGCGCCCCCCACCCTTCTGCCCCAGGAGTTCTCGTCCCTCGCCACCCTGAGCTGGCGCATCGACGAGGCCATCGAGGGCGCCGACGTGGTGATGATGCTCCGTCTCCAGCAGGAGCGCATGACCAGCGCCTTCATCTCCACCATGCGCGAGTACCACGCGCAGTACGGCCTCACCCTCGAACGGCTGAAGCGGGCGAAGAGCGACGTGGTGGTGCTCCATCCCGGGCCGATGAATCGCGGGGTTGAAATCGCGAGCGAGGTGGCGGACTCCAGGGCCTCGCTCATCCTCGATCAGGTCACGAACGGCGTCGCCGTGCGCATGGCCGTGCTCTACCTCCTGCTCGGAGGCGGCCGCGAATAGCGGCCCCTTGAAGGAACCAACGAAACACATGCCCCAAGCACTCCTGATCCGCGGCGGCCGGGTGATCGACCCCGCCTCGCGCCTCGACGCGAAGGTCGACATCCTCATCGAGAACGGCAAGGTCGCGCAGATCGGCGACGGCCTGAAAGCGAAGAACGTCGAGAGCTTCGACGCCACCGGTCTCGTGGTCACGCCCGGATTCATAGACATCCACACCCACCTCCGCGAACCGGGGCGCGAGGACAAGGAAACCATCGCCACCGGCTCCCAGGCCGCGGCGGCCGGTGGTTTCACCGCGGTGTGCGCGATGCCCAACACCACGCCGGTGAACGACTCCGCATCGACCACGCGCTTCATCGTGGAAACCGCGAAGCGCGAGGCGATCGTGCGCGTGTACCCCATCGGCGCGATCACCCGCGGCTCCAAAGGCGAGGAACTCTCCGAGTACGGCGACCTGAAGTCAGCCGGCTGCATCGCGGTCTCAGACGACGGGCGCCCGGTTCAGAACGCGCGGGTCATGCGGCGCGCCCTCGAGTACGCACGCACCTTCGGCCTGCCCGTGATCGACCACTGCGAAGACCTCGACCTCTCCAAGGGTGGGGCCATGAACGAAGGCGCCGTGTCGGTGGCCATGGGCATCCCCAGCGCGCCCCACGTGTCCGAGACCATCATGGTGGAGCGCGACGTTCTGCTGGCCGAGTTCACGGGCTCGCACGTCCACATCGCCCACATCAGCACCGCCCGCGCGGTCGACGCGGTGCGCCGGGGCAAGGCCCGGGGCGTTCGGGTCACCGCCGAGGCGACGCCTCATCACCTCACTCTGACCGACGAGGCGGTGCGCGCGCACGACTACGACCCGGTCACCAAGATGAATCCCCCGCTCCGGTCGGAGGAAGACCGTCAGGCCGTGATCGCGGGACTCCTCGACGGCACCATCGACGCCATCGCCACCGACCACGCCCCCCACACCACCGAGGAGAAGATCTGCGAGTTCGACTGCGC
>JAIBCN010000010.1 GCA_019694155.1 Vicinamibacteria bacterium
CGGCCTGGGAGTGGAAGGGCTTCGTCACTCCCGAGGCCGAGGCCCTGGGTCTTCGGGCCAACGTGTCGTCCTTCACCCGTCACCACCCGAACGTGATGATGACGAAGTCGAAGCTCGCGGGGAACTATGGCAACTCGGTCCTGGCCCGCACCGAATCGGCGCGTCTGGGGTTCGATGAGGCGCTGATGCTCGATCCCACCGGCCTCGTGGCCGAAGGCACCGGCGAGAACCTCTTCGCGGTTCGCAAAGGCGTGATCTACACGCCCCATCGCAGCACCGTGCTCGAAGGGCTGACCCGTGACAGCATCATCACGCTTGCGCGGGACATGGGGTTCGAAGTGCGGGAGGAACCCCTCTCCCGCGACCAGCTTTATGTGGCCGACGAGCTCTTCGTCTGCGGGACCGCCGCCGAGGTCCTGGGCATTCGGGAGCTGGACTTCCGGCCCATCGGCAAAGGCGTACGAGGGCCGGTAACCGAGAAGCTCGCGGAGGCCTTCAAACGCGTGGCGGGCGGCCAGGAGGCGAAGTACCTCGACTGGATCGACGTCTGCAACGCGTGAAGCGGGCGGCCCCCCGCCGCGGCGCGTCACCGCGCGGTTGATCAGGGTTGGGCGTCGCGGGAAGGAGTCCGGGATATCCGGTTGAGGAACGCGCCCACGACGCGAACCCACTGCTCACGGTTCCCCCGGACCAGAGACTCGTGACGCAGGCCTTCGAAGACCTCGAACTGCTTCTCGCCCGCCAGCGCATCGAAGATGGCGCGGCCCTCAGGCATGAGCACGCGGTCATCGCGGCTCCCGAGCATGAGCAGAGTCGGGCTGCGGACATGCGCCGCATACTCGACGGGGTTGTGCGCGAAGCCGTTGAAACCCAGCTGCTCGCCGCCCCAGAACACCAGGAGTTCCGCGAGCCCGAAGGCCGGGACCCCCAACGAGTGGAAGCGATTTACGACGGCGCTTCGCAGAGTCGCGAAAGGGGCCTCGATCAGCAGTCCGTCGACCCTGGTCCCCAGTTCCCCCACGGCGCGGAGCGACGCGGCCGCCCCCATGGAGGCGCCCCACGCCACGAGCGGCAGGCGAGGAAATCGCTCGTGGACCACGGCCGCCGCCGCCTCCACATCGCGAGCCTCATGAAAGCCGATGCTTGTGGTGTCACCCGACGAACCCCCGCTCCCGCGCAGGTCGACGAGCACGGGGACCCATCCCAGATCGTAGAAAACCCGCGCCTCGCCGAGAGCGGAGGACTTTCGATCGGCGTAGCCGTGGAACATGACGACCACGCCGTGAGCGTCGGCCGCCCGCACCGCCCAAGCCTCCAGGGTGATTCCAGGCTCCACCTCGATCATCCAGGTGTCGAAGGGCATCTGCCGCTCGAGAGGCGTCTTGTCGTTCCGCGGCTTTGGTATCTGCACACCCACGGCCAGAACGCCGAGCTTCTGTCCCCAGCTGAGGGTCTCCGCTTTGCCGGTTCGAGGACCGGCCGCAGCGAAGTGGGTCATGGTCCGCGCATGGCCCCAGGCGAGGATGTTGAGCCCGGCGAATCCGATGAGCAAGGCTCCGGCCGCGATCCGGATCCTTCGGGCGCGGGTCAAGCTCAGTCCGGACCCACGTAGGCGTCCACTTCGATCTCGATGAGCATCTCCGGATCGACCAGCGCCTTCACTTCGACCATGGTGGAGGCGGGGCGGATGTCCGCGAAGAACTCACCGTGGGCCCGGCCGAATTCCTCGAAGCGGGAGATGTCGGTCACGAACATCCGCGTTCTCACCACCTGGGACATCGAGGCTCCTGCCTGACCGAGCGCGCCCTCGATCTTCCTCAGGATGAACGCGGTCTGCGCGTAGGCGTCACCGGGGCCGATGAGGGTTCCGGAGGCGTCAACGGCGGTGGTCCCGGCCACGTGAACGTAGGGCCCCACGCGCACCGCGCGCGAGTAGCCCACGACGGGCTCCCACTTCGTGCCCGAGGAGATGTTCTGGCGCGCCATCAGAGCGCGTCCACCAGGGCCCGGGTCATCTCCGCGGTGGTCGCGGAACCGCCAAGGTCGGGGGTCCGGACCCTGCCTTCGAGCGTGACTCTCTCGATGGCCCTGATCACGCGGTGCGCCGCCTGCTTCTCGCCGAGATGCTCGAGCATCATGGCGCCGGCCCACACCGCTCCGATCGGGTTCGCGATGCCTTTGCCCGCGATGTCGGGCGCGGAGCCGTGGATGGGCTCGAACATGGACGGGTTCTTTCGCGTCGGGTCGAGATTCCCGGAGGGCGCGGTGCCGAGCGATCCGGAGATGGCGGCGCCCAGATCGGTCAGGATGTCGCCGAAGAGGTTGCTCGCGACGATGACGTCGATGGTGTCGGGTTGGGTCACCATCCTCGCGGCGAGAGCGTCCACGTGGTACTTGCGAATGGTGATGTCGGGGTAGCGGCCGGCCACATCCTCGACCACCTCGTCCCACAGAACCATGGAGTGCTTCAGCGCGTTCGACTTGGTGGCCGAGGCCACGAGCTTCCGGGGACGCGCGCGCGCTAGTTCGAAGGCGAAGCGAACCACGCGCTCGATGCCGGCGCGGGTGAAGGTCGCCACTTCATTTGCGAGTTCGCCTTCTCGCCCGCGATGCACGAAGCCGCCCACGCCGGAGTACTCACCCTCGGTGTTTTCTCGAACGCACACCATGTCGATATCGGCGGGGCCCCGCCCGGCGAGCGGCGATTTCAGGCCGGGCAGGAGGCGCATCGGCCGCAGGTTCACGTATTGATCGAACTTCTGTCTTATGGGCAGGATGAAATCCCAGACCGTGACGTGGTCCGGAACCGCCTTCGAGCCCACCGCCCCGAAGTAGATGGCGTCGAAGGTGCGCAGGGTTTCAAAGCCGCCTTCCTTCATCATCCGGCCATGCTGCAGATAGAACTCGGAGCCCCAGGGGAACCGGATGGTGTTGAGGGCGAAACCCTCGGTCTTCTCGAGGGCTTCGAGGACGGTGAGGCCCGCGTCGAGGACCTCGGGACCGATGCCGTCGCCGGGAAGGGCCGCGATCTTGTGGGTTCTCATGCCTCCACCGCCGGCAGAGAGATGCTCCAGAGCTTCTTGCCCGACAGGTCGTGCAGGCTCACCGTCATCTCGCGGGTCCGTCCATCGATCGTGCCCTTGCCGAAGAACTGGAGGCCGGCCGTGGGCGGCTGATTGGGCTTCATGCCTTTGGGGATCGAGAGGAAACGAACCGAGGGGCCGAAAGTCTTGTCGAGCGCGTTGGGTCCGAAGGTGCCCGCGTGCAGCGGCCCGGCCACGAATTCCCAGAAGGGATTGAAGTCGGTGAAGGAGGCGTCTTCGGGCGAATAGCGGTGCGCAGCCGCGTAGTGCACGTCGCCGGTGATCCAGATGATGTTCGAGATCTTCTCCCGCTTGATGAAGGTGAGCAGATCCGCGATCTCCAGTTCCCGCCCGACCGGCGCGCCCGGGTCATCGTTCGCGACCGCTTCGTAGCGGCCCGGCCCGTCGCCCACCACGAGGCCGATGGGCATGTCGGAGGCGATCACCTTCCAGATGGCTCGGGAAGCCTTGAGCGACCGCTTGAGATTCGTGAGCTGGCCCGCTCCCAAGAGCGCCGAGGCCGCGTCCAGCCGCGGTTCCCGGTTTGCTCCGTTGGCCCCGCGATAGCTGCGCATGTCGAGGGCGAAGACATCGAGCAGCGGCCCCATGGGGAGCAGCCGGTCGATCTTCGAGGTCGTCGGTTCGATGCCCCGGATCGGGTTGAATTCGAAGAAGCCGCGGCGCGCCCGGGACGCAAGCACGTCCACACGGTTCTCGACCTTGTAGCGCGGATCGTCGAGAATCTGTCCGGGATACCAGTTGTTCCGGACCTCGTGATCGTCCCAGAGCATGAACTGGGCCGTCTGTCCGTTGAATCTCCGGAAGTTCTCGTCGAGGAGGTTGTACTCCCACTGTCCACGGAACTCGTCGAGGGTCTCCGCGACTTTCGACTTGGCCTCGGTGGTGAGGTTCCTGAAGAGGGTGCCGTCTCCCGCCCGCATCTCTTTCTCCACGGGCTGGTCCGCATAGACGGTGTCGCCCACGTGAATGAACAGGTCGGATTCGGCGCGGGCCATGGTGTCGTAGATCTTCAGGCCGCCCATGGCGGCGTTGATGCCATAGCCCTGGCCCACGGTGTCCGCGCCCCAGATGAAGGAGACGTCCCTTCCGTCCGCGGGTGGAGTCTTGAACCGGCCCATGACGGGTTCGCCGACCGCCCGTGCGTCCGCGAGATCACGGAAGCGCACCCGATAGAAGATGGTCTCGCCGGGGGGGAGCCGCTGGATGTCCGCCTTGGCGCACAGGCCGGTGCTCTTGAGGGCGAAAGCGCCGCCCACGATGTTCGAGTTCTCGAACTTGTCGTTCGTCGCCCACTCGACTTCCATCTCGCCGGGCTGCGAGGCGCGCGACCAGATGATGGCGCGCCCGCCGGTGACATCCCCTGCCTGCACGCCGGAAACGACGCGCGGCGCCGCACTTTGAGAACGGACGATCGCGGGAAAACCAAGAACGGCGGCACCGACCGAAGCCCGACCCAGGAAATCTCGGCGTTTCATCCGCCGATCTTACCTACGCGGGCGTATCGGACGGCCCCGGGTCAGGCCGTGCGTCCTGCCGCGGGGTCTCTGATCGCGCCTCACTCGAATCGCCTGATTGACTCAGGCGATTCGAATCATGAGGAGGTGCCGAGCGGAGGGCGCGGGGGGCCTGGGGGGGCCGGGTCCGTGTCTGGCCGTCGGGAGGGAAATACGGCCGCAGCTCGGCGACGCCTCATTCGAATCGCCTGATTGACTCGGGCGATTCGAACATCATGAAGACTCGCCGAGCGGAGGGCGCGGGGGGCCTGGGGGGGCCGGGTCCGTGTCTGGCCCCCCCAGACTCAACTTAGAAGCTGAACTTGGCGCCGAACTGGATGATGCGACCGTCATCCGAGCTCGTCAGCTGCCCGAAGTTCGCCGCCGCGATGTTCGCCACCGGCTGGCCGAAGCGCTCCTGGTTGAAGATGTTGAAGCCTTCGATGCGGATCTGCACCTGCCGGCCCTTCGAGAAGCTGAAGTTCTTGAAGATGGACAGGTCCGTGCGGTTGAAGCCCGGTCCGCGAACCGCATTGCGGGGCTGCGAGGAAAGGCCGGTCGTGTTCGCCACGGCGCGCCGCGCGAAGCAGGTCGTGTTGAACCACTGGGCGGTCGTCTTCGCCCCCCCGCTGTTCGGGTCGCACGTCATGTCGGGACGATTGGTGAACCCGGTGATGCTGAGGACGGGATCGGTCACGGTGAGGGGGAACCCGGTCTGGGCCTGGAAGATGCCGTTCATCTGCCAGCCTCCGAGGATGGTCCGCATCGCCGCCGACTTGCCTTCGAGCTTCGGCAACTCGGCGCCGAAGCTGAACACGAACCGGTGCTTCACGTCGAAGAGCGCGGGGCCCTTCTCCTGGGCAAGCGCCGTCTTCAGGCTGGCGTCGTCGCCGATCGTCACCGGCAGCACCTGCCGGTTCTCGCCGCCGATGTTGAGGCCGGACACGTGGTCCTTTGCGTCACCGAGGGTGTAGGACATCAGGAAGTTGACTCCCTTGGTCGGGCGCATCCGGAGCGACGCCTGGAGCGAGTTGTACCAGGACTCGGCGACCGTCATGGTGGGGCGGAGCAGAGAGTAGGCCGGGTACTTGCGGGTCGAGGGCGGGGTGACGATCGGGTTGATCTCGATGAACATCGGGAGGTTCTTGCCCTTGGACCCCACGTAGCCGACTTCGAGGCCGAAGCTGTCGCCGATCTGCTGCTGCACGGTCAGGTTGTAGTGCATGACCGAAGGCGTGTTGAACTCCGGGCCCCAGCCGATGATGGTGAGGTTCGCGGGGAACAGGTTCGGGGCCTGCGTGCCCGTGCCCAGGGGATTCGCGAAGGTGATCGACGGACTGGCCGCGGTCGCGTTCAGCTCGACGAGGGGCGTGAAGGGCGGAGCGAGGACGCCCGACTGGAAGAGGTCGCCCTGGCCCGCCAGCGAGTCATAGAAGATGCCCCAGGCCCCGCGGATGCTGGTCTTGCCCTTGCCCGTGGGATCGTAGGTGAAAGCGAGGCGGGGGGCGAAGTTGTTCTTGTCGGTCGCGTAGCCGCCGTCGGGGATCCCCGCGTCGCCGGGATAGAGGAGGCCCTTGGGGGCGAGCGGCTGCACCGTCGACTGCTTGTCAGGGTTGATGACCACGATCCGGTTCTCCTTCTCCACGAAGGGCTTCGCCAGTTCGTAGCGAAGACCCACGTTGAGAGTGAGACGGCTGGAGTAGCGGAACTCGTCCTGCACGTAACCCGAGTAGGTCCAGCCCTTCCCGTCCTGGACGCCCTGCTGGGTGGTGGCGCGGAACTGGGCGGGATACCCGAGGAGGAAATCGCCGAGAGCCGAGCCGGAGATCGCTCCCGAGAAAGTGTAGTCACCGTTCGGGCGGTTGATGAAGGCGATGAACATGTGTTCCTGGCGCACGTCCAGACCGAACTTCAACGAATGCTTGCCGCGCAGCCACGAGAAGTCGTCGGTGAACTGATAGACGTCGTTGTTCCGCTGCACGAAAGGCTGCTGCGGGTCGCCGAGGCCGGGGAAGCCCGAGATCGCGATGGAGGGGAGCCCGACCGCGAGGGGATTCGTGTTCTTGACGTTGATTCCGTACTTGTCGTTGGTGAGCCCCGAGGTCACGGCCGGCTGAGCGTCGATCTTGTTGATCGAGAAGCGGACCTGGTTGATGGCGTTGGAGCTGAACATGTAGGTATCGGACACCATGATGTCCAGGATCTTCGCGATGGCGAGAGCGTCCGCCGGCTGCTGGACCCTGGGGGTCGCCGCCCGCGTGTGGTTCCACATGAACCGGCCGAGCATCTGGTGCTTCTCGGAGGCCTTGTAGTCGAGACGCCCGCCCGCCTGGTTGCGGTTATCCACGACCTCGGGGGACACGATGTAGCGGTTGCCCGGCGAGTTCGGCAGGGGCATGAAATCGGTGAGCAGCTTCGCGGAGATCGGGTTGATGCGGTTCGCGGGAATGACGCCTCCCGGGAAGGGCTGACCGGTGAGCGGGTCGCGCACGGTGCCGCCGAGATTGCCGGCCCGCTGCGCCTCGCTCGGAACGAGCAGGTTCTGGGTCGTGCCCTTCGTGTTGCGGTAGCCCTCGTAGTAGCCGAACGCGAAGACCTTGTCCTTCACGAGCGGGCCGCCCAGAGACGCGCCGAACTGGTTCTGCTTCAGCTTGGGCTTGGCCTGGGTGGAAGGAACGAAGTAGTTCCTCTCCTGGAACTTGTCGCTCCGGTTGAACTCCCACGCCGTGCCATGCCACTGGTTCGACCCGGACTTGGTGACGACGTTCGTCACGGAGCCGGAGTTGCGGCCGTATTCGGCATTGTAGGAATGAGTGAGGATCTTGAACTCCTGGATCGCGTCTGGCGGGGGACGAAGCACGAAGCCCGTGTTGAAGGTGTCGTTGTTGTTGGCGCCGTCCATCAGGAAGTTGTTCGACTGGTTGCGCTGACCGTTGACGTTGAAGCTGCCGGTGACGTTTCCGAAGCCGCCGGGCGTCGCGTCTCCGTTCAGGCCGCCGAGGCCGCCCGGGGCGGCCACCACGCCGGGGATCAGAGTCCCGAGCTGCGCGAAGTTCCGGCCGTTCAGGGGAAGGTCGACGATTTTCTTCTCGTCGATCACGATGCCCAGGGTCGCGTTGCTGGTCTCGATCAGGGGTGCTTCACCCTTGACCTCGACCGTCTCGCTCTGCCCGCCCACTTTCATGGCGATGTTGACGAGGGAGGTCTCGGAGACACTGACCTTCACGCCGCTTCGCGAGAGATTCGAGAAGCCGGCAAGGCTCGCTTTCACCGTGTAGGTTCCCGGCTGGACGAGGGGAATCGTGTAGAAGCCATCCGCCCCCGTAACCGCGGTGCGAACGCTGTTCGTCGCCGTGTTGGTGGCCTCGATGGTGACGCCGGGAAGCACCGCGCCCGATTCGTCCTTGGCGGTGCCGGAGATCGAGCCCGTGGCCTGGGCATAGGCCAGGCCTGGGGCCAGCCCCAATAGACAACCAAGAGCAAGGACAAGCCCCGCTCGTAGAGAGAACTGACGCATGTTTTTCAAGACTCCTATGTGGAACAGGGGGGTGACTCTGAGAGAGCTGGAACGCTTCAAATCCGCCCGGGGTGCTGTGCTGAGATGTCTAATCCTTCGTACGCATCGCTGTCAAACGTGCATCGACTGTGCAGGGGCGGGCTCAGGGCCGCGCCGCCCGGCTCTTGATCCAGGCGAGGGTCGGCTCGAAGACCTCGCGCCGCGCGTGATCGCCCACCAGCACGTCGAGGTGGCCGTAGCCCTCGAGAACATTGATGGTCACGTCGGGCGAGCCGCTCTTCTGCGCCGAGTAGATGCCGTTCAGAAGCCAGTCGCCGGGCATGCGGGCATTGCCGAAGTAGAGGATCGGCAGCTTCATTTCGCCCCAGAGATCGTCGAGTCCGCTCTTCGGGTCGTCATCCCGGTCGCCCATGCGCTTCGCTTCCGGATCCTGCACCGCCGGGTAGTATCGGTCGTAGCCCGCGAGAAGACGCCCCAGAATCTCGGGCCTCGACTGGCCGCCCAGAGGGTTCGCGAGCGCGCCCGGCCCCCACGCGAACTGGAGCAGGTTCGAGAGCTGCTCGCCGAGGGTCTTGAACTTCGGATCGGTCGCGGGAGCCAGAGGGTTCTCCGCGGCGGCGAGCATCAGCTTCTGCCGGCCCTCCCACCCAAGGCGCCCCGAGACGTCGGCCGCCCACGCGCCGCCCTCTTCGAGCTTCTTGAGATCGGCGTCGGGCTCGTACTGGTTCTTGGGGGCGTGCGACTTGAACTGTCCGTCCAGGGCCACGAGGCCCGCGACCGCGCCGGGCTCGCTGCAGGCGTAGGCGTAAGCGAGGAAGACGCCGCGCGAGAATCCGGCCACGTACAACTGCGCCCGGCCGCTCTCGGCGCGAGCCAGGGCCGCCGCGGCCTTGACGTCGTCGACGAAGGCCTCGTTGGTCCAGGTCTTCATCGAACCGAGCGCGGCCGCGTCGGTGCTCCCCGACGCGAACCGCGTCCGGTAGTCGAGCGTGAAGACCTCGACGCCGCGGCGGGCGAGGAAGATCCACAGGTTGTGATCCTCGTCGGTCAGCGCGGCCTCGCCGTTCATGTTGGTGCCGGGCAGATACAGCA